>JBFOLS010000589.1:0-19144 GCA_040830225.1 Leisingera sp. | reverse complement strand
GCGCTGATCCTGCTGGATACCCCGCTGCCGGTGCGCCCAGCCCTCAGCCGCCAGGACAAAGTGCTGATCAAATTGGCGGAACTGCGCAGCAAAGGGCCGGGCTACCTCGGCGAATGGGCCCGGAACCGCGTTGCCTGGGAATTCGAAAAGCGCCGCGGCAACCCGGCCGAAACCGGCAGCCGGCCGGATTTCAACAACCGCAAGATCGAACTGGCCTTCCGCGCTGCAGTTGAAACCTACGCGTTGAAACCCTGGCACGGCCCGCTCACCCTGTTCCGTCCGCCGCTGGACCGCAAATGGCAGGTATCAGGCGGGAATTGGGTCAGCGGAGAACGCGAGTATGTGTTCGAGGACAATGACTGGACCAGATGGGCGCCGCAGGCCGACGTGGCCGAGGTGCCCGGCGATCACGACAGCATGGTGCTGGTGCCCAACGTCAGCGCGCTGGCAGCCGGGGTAAAGGCCCGGCTGGACGCCGCAGACACCCCCGTCGGCCGTTCCCGGTTTGCCAGGGCCGCGGAGTGACAGCTATGGTTCAGCAGCGCATCCTGACTATTCTTCTGAACTACCGCACGCCGGACATGACCCTGCAGGCAGCCGAGGCTGCGCTGCGTGAAATGGAGGACCTCTCCGGCGAGCTGCTGATCATCGACAACGGCTCTGATGACGGGTCCTTTGACCGGATCCGTGCCGGAGCCGAAGCCCGCGGCTGGCTGGACGGAGGCCGTCTGCGGCTCCACGCGTCGCCGGTGAACGGCGGCTTTGGCGCGGGCATGAACATCGGCTTTCAGATGGGGCTGTCCGATGGCAGCGCGCCTGAGTTTTACTACCTGCTGAACTCCGACGCCTTTGTGCAGGGCAGCACCATGCGCACCCTGCGCGATTTTCTGCTGGAAAGCCCCGGTGCGGGGCTGGCGGGCTCCTACGTGCGCGGCACCGACTGGGTGCCGCACCGCACCGCCTTCCGCTTTCCCTCCATCGCGGGCGAATTCGAGGCCAGTGTGCGCACCGGCATTTTCACCCGGCTGCTAAAGCCCTGGGTCGTCGCAATGGAGATGCCGCAGGCCGAAGTGCAGGTCGACTGGACCGCTGGCGCCAGCCTGATGATCCGCCGCGAAGTGATCGAGGAAGTGGGCGGCTTTGACGAGACCTTCTTCCTGTATTTCGAGGAAACCGACCTTTGCCGCCGGGCCGCCCGCGCTGGCTGGCGCACCCACTACGTGCCCGAAAGCGAGATCGCCCATGTGGGCTCCGCATCCACCGGAATGAAGGGCTGGCGCAGGACACCGCAGTACTGGTTCGACTCGCGCCGCCATTACTTCGTGAAACACCATGGCTACACCGGCGCCGCCCTGGCCACTCTGGCCCGCGTCACCGGCAGTCTGATCTACGGGATGCGCCGCATGATCTCGGACAAGCCTCAGGCCGACCCGCCGCACTTCCTGCGCGATCTCTGCCTGCACAGCCTGCGGGCCATGTTCGCGCTCCGCCGCAAACCCTCTTTGGAAACGCGCCCCCTCTCTCCGCTTGCAAAGGAGCAGAAATGACCTCTTTTTCCTGTGCCCTGATTGGCAGTGAATCCCTCCTGATCGGCTGCGCCGAAGCATTGCTTGCGCTCGGACACGAGATCCGGGCAGTGATCTCGCAAGACGCTGAAATCCGCACATGGGCCGAAGGTAAAGATCTGACCGTGCTGGATAATCAGCGCGACCTGCAATCCGGGTTCGACTGGCTTCTGTCTATTGCCAACCTCACCGTGATCCCGGATGAGGTACTGGCGCGGGCTGCCAAGGGCGCAGTGAATTTCCATGACGGCCCCCTGCCCTGGTACGCGGGGCTCAACACACCGAACTGGGCGCTGATCAACGGCGAGGAACAGTACGGCATCACCTGGCACATGATCGAAGGCGGCGTCGACGAAGGCGATATCCTGTCCCAGCGCCAGTTCGACGTGGCAGAGGACGAGACCGCCTTCAGCCTCAACTCCAAATGCTACGCGGCCGCGATCGATAGCTTCGGCGAGGTGATGGCGCAGCTGGAGAGCGCCGCGTTGAACCGCCAGCCCCAGGACCTGTCCCAACGCCGCGTCTTTGCTAAATCCGACCGCCCTGCCGCTGGCGGCCTGCTGGACTTCACCCGCCCCGCCGCCGAACTGGCCCGCCTCGTCCGCGCCTTGGATACCGGCGGTTACTGGAACCCGATGTGCGCCGCCAAACTGCGGGTTGAAGACGCGGTTGTTCTGGCCGGCGCTGCAGAGATTGCAAACGGCTCCGGTGCCCCGGGCACTATGCTGGACATCAGTAAAGACAGCGTAACTGTTGCCACTGTCGACGGCGCTCTGACGATTTCGCGCCTGACCACCTCAGCAGGCAAACCGGTAGAAGTCTCCCACCTGTTCAAAGCTGGCGATGTTCTGCCATCCCTGAGCGAAGCGGCCGCCCGGACCCTCACCGTGCAGATGGCCGCCGCGCAGGGCGGTGAGAGCCATTGGCGCAAGGCGCTCGGTGGAATGCAACCGGTCCAAGTGCCGCTGGCTTCGGAAACCGGCAAAACAGGATACACCTGCCGGGAGATCGCCATGCCGGCAGGCCTCAGCGAAGCACAAGCAGCAGCCGGAGTGCTTGCCTGGGCGCTGCTCGGAAGCGGCGAGGCTTCCGCCGATGTGGCCCTTTCCACCGGCAGCATGAATGCTGTTCCCGGACTTATCTCCGCTTGGGTGCCTTTGCAGGTCCAGCGGGAGGAGACACTGGCCAGCCTGCGCGATCACGCCACGCAGGGCATTGAAAATGCACGAAAGTTTGGAGGATTCGCAGAGGACTTGGTGGCCCGCGCGCCGGAGATTTCCGTGCAATCACAGCCAGAGATCGGGCTGTCTTTGGGCAAGGGCGAACCGATAGAGGGCTGCACGGCAACTGTCGATTACAGTGACGGCGCGATGATCCTGCACACGAACAACGCCCGGCTGGACGAGACGTCAGCAGAGCTGCTCGCCGCACGGCTGGAGCTGGTGCTGGAAGCCATCACCGGGGACCCCGGCCAGCCGCTCTCGGCCCTCCCCATCCTGCCCGATGCCGAACGCAGGATGCTGCTGGAGGACTGGAACCAGACCGCTGCGGACTACCCTGCGGACCTGACGATCCCTGCCGCGTTTGAGGCGCAGACCGCCAGGACCCCGGATGCCACGGCACTTGTGTTCGAAGACCAGAGCTTCACCTATGCCGAGGTCAACGCCCATGCCAATGCTGTAGCTGCACGGCTGCGTGACATGGGCGTAAAACCCGCCAGCCACGTGGGCATCCACATCCGCCGTGCGCCGGAACTGGTCTTTGCCGCTCTGGGTGTGATGAAGGCCGGCGGCGCCTATGTGCCGCTGGACCCCGCTTACCCGGCGGACCGCATCGCGCATTACATCAGCGACAGCCAGGCACAAGTGATCATAACGCAAGCCGCGCTGGCCGGCAGCTTGCCTGCAAGCGAAGCGCAGGTGCTGGAAATAGAAACCGTCCCCGCGGGGACAGCGGCCGAAAACATCAACGGCGGTGCCGCCGGGAGCGATCTGGCCTATCTGATCTACACCTCGGGCTCCACCGGCCTGCCCAAAGGGGTGATGGTCACCCATGCCAATGTCTCGAACTTCTTCACCGGCATGGACGCCCGCATTCCGCATCAGCCGGGCGATGCCTGGCTGGCGGTCACCAGCCTCAGCTTTGATATTTCAGTGCTGGAGCTGTTCTGGACCCTGTCGCGCGGGTTCAAGCTGGTCCTGTCCAGCGACGAAAGCCGGCTGGAGCTGTCAAAAGGCCCGGTGGCGCTCTCTGACCGGAAGATGGACTTCAACCTGTTCTACTGGGGCAACGACGACGGGCCGGGGCCGCAGAAATACCACCTGCTGCTGGAGGGCGCCAAGTTTGCCGACCAGAATGGGTTCAACGCGGTCTGGACGCCCGAGCGGCACTTTCACGCCTTCGGCGGCCCCTACCCGAACCCCTCGGTCACCGGCGCTGCTGTCGCCGCAGTGACGCAGAACATCGGCGTGCGGGCGGGGTCTTGCGTGGCGCCGCTGCACCATAGCGCGCGGATTGCCGAGGAATGGGCGGTGATCGACAATCTGACCGCAGGCCGGGCCGGGATCGGTTTTGCCTCGGGCTGGCAGCCGGATGATTTCATTCTGCGGCCCGAAAACACGCCGCCTGCCAACAAGCCCGCACTGTTCGAAAGTATTGAAACAGTTCGCAAACTCTGGCGCGGCGAAGAGGTAGCCTTTCCCCGCAAGGACGGCAGCGAACATTCTGTAGTGACCCAGCCGCGGCCTGTCTCCACAGAGCTACCAGTCTGGGTCACCACCGCAGGCAACCCGGAGACCTGGCGCGAAGCCGGAGCAATCGGGGCAAATGTGCTGACCCATCTTCTGGGCCAGAGCATCGCGGAGGTTGCGGGCAAGATCCGGATCTACCACGACGCGCTGCGCGGCGCGGGCCATGATCCCGCGGATTTCAAGGTCACGCTGATGCTGCACAGCTATCTGGCGGAGACCCGCGAAGAGGCCCGCCGGGTAGCGCGGGAGCCGATGAAGGACTACCTGCGCTCGGCTGCCGGGCTGATCAAGCAATACGCCTGGGCTTTCCCCGCCTTCAAGAAACCGGAAGGCGTGAAGAACCCGTTTGAAATGGACCTCGGCTCGCTCTCGGAGGAGGAACTGGAAGCGATCCTCGATTTTGCCTTCGAGCGCTATTTTGAGGACTCCGGGTTGTTCGGCACTATCCAGGATGCCTGCCAGCGGGTCGAGGAACTGAAGCGCATCGGCGTGGATGAGGTTGCCTGCCTGATCGACTATGGCATCGCACCCGATGTCGTGCTGGAAGGGCTGAAGCCGCTGGCCGAAGTGCTGCAGCTGTCGAACGCTCCGCAGGACTTGGCAGCGGATGATTTCTCGCTGGCGGCGCAGATCGTGCGGCATGGGGTCAGCCATATGCAATGCACCCCGTCGATGGCGCGGATGATTGCTGCGGACAGCGATGCCAGCGCTTGCCTGAGCCGGCTGCAGCATTTGCTGGTGGGCGGTGAAGCGCTGCCGGGTGATCTGGTGCAAAACTTGCAGGGCGCGACAACTGCCGGCCTGCACAATATGTACGGGCCGACCGAGACGACGATCTGGTCGACGGTGGAGAAAATTTCCACCGTCCCCGCGGGGACAGCCGGGATTGGCACGCCGATTGCCAATACGGAGGTTTACGTGCTGGACGAAAAACAACGGCCTGTCCCCGTGGGGACACCCGGTGAATTGTATATCGGCGGCGCAGGAGTCACCGCGGGCTACTGGCAGAGGGAGGAGCTGACCTCTGAACGCTTCGTTACGGCAGAGTTCGCAGATGGCCCCCTTTACCGCACCGGCGATCTGGTACGCTGGACGGCTGAGGGGCGGCTCGCCTTCCTGGGCCGCACCGACCATCAGGTGAAGATCCGCGGCCAGCGGATCGAGCTGGGCGAGATCGAGGCCGCCATGGCCGCCTTCCCCGGTGTGACCGGCGCCGTGGTGGTGCCGCGCGGGGAAACCGGCGCGGAACAGCTGGCAGGGTACATCACGACCTCAGCGCCGGTGTCCGGAGAGGCTTTGAAGCAATCACTGGCGGGCAAGCTGGCAGAGGTGATGGTGCCTGCCCATATCGTTACGGTGGAGGCTTTCCCGCTGACACCAAACAAGAAAATCGACCGAAAGGCGCTGCCGGACCCGCAGCCTGCGCGGGTTGAAACTGCTGCGGCAGTGGCCTTGGATGACGGCGCGCAGGCAAAGATCGCCACGGTCTGGAGCCGCATTCTGGGCGTCAGCGGCATCGGCGCGCATGACAATTTCTTTGCCCTTGGCGGCCATTCTCTGCTCGCGGTGCAGGCGCACCGGGAGCTGCGGGATGAGCTGGGCACGGCAAAGCTGTCGATCACTGATATCTTCCGCTTCCCGACGCTTGCGGGGCTGGCGGCGCATATCGAAGGGCTTGCAGGCACCCCGGCAAATACGGAAGAACAGCCGCAAGAGACCGCCGGGCCGGACCGCGCCGACACCATGTCGAAGCGCCGGGCGATGCGGGCAAACCGCAGGGCAAGGGCCGGATGACAGAGACCAACAGCAAACTTGCAGAGCGGCTGGCCCTGGTCCGGCCGCTTTTTGCCAGTGACGTCGCGCTGGCCGGAGCGGACCCGCTATGCCGCCCGCCCGCGCCTTATCCGGAGGAAGCCGCCGGGCTGTCGCCGAATGCGGTGGCGAAACGGCGCAATGAATTTGCGGCCGGCCGGAACTCTGTCCATCAGGCAATGCGGCTGCTGGGGCTGGCGCCGGTGCCGGTGCTGGCAGGCAGCGACCGGGCACCGATCTGGCCCGAAGGGCTGGTGGGATCGATCACCCATACCAAAAGCTGCGCCATGGCAGTGCTGGCAAGGACCGGCGCTGTGCAGGGATTGGGGATCGATGTGGAGGAAGACACGCCGCTGAAAGACGAGCTTCTGCCTGCAATCTGTTCCGAGCGCGAACAGGCCTGGCTGAAGGGCCAGGACAATCCCGGGCAGATGGCCAAGGTGATCTTCTCCGCCAAGGAAGCCGCGTACAAGGCGCAGTATACCTTGAGCCGGGCGTTTTACGGCTTTGACGGGATGGAATTGGAGTTCGACCTGAAGGCGGGCGCCTATCAGGCGGTGTTCACCGCTGACCGGCCGCCGTTTGCACGCGGCGAAGCCGTCGGCGGGCGCTTTGCAGTTGGAGCCGGTCTGATCCTGACCACGGCGGAAATCCGGGGGCACGGATGATGGGGCGGCGCGGTTTCCTTGCGCTGGGCGCCGTTGCGGCCACGCTGGGGCTGATGGTGTTTGCCACCCGCAGCCGCCCGGTGCCGGTGCCGCCGCCGCTGACCCCGCCGCAAGGCCCGCTGCAGGTGTTTCACCTGGGCCATTCACTGGTCGGGCCAGACATGCCGCATATGCTGGCGCAGCTGGCGCCTGACGGGCATCGGTACAACAGCCAGCTGGGGTCGGGCACACCGCTCAGGGCGCATTGGGAACCCGGCGAGGACATCCTCGACTTTGAGATTGCCAATCAGGCGCCTGCCTACCGGGATGCGAAGGAGGCCGTCGGGTCCGGGGACTATGGCGCGGTGGTGCTGACGGAGATGGTCGAGCTGCGCGATGCGATCAAGTACTTCGACGCGGCGAAGTACCTGGGGAAATGGGCGGATCTTGCACGCGAGGGGTCTGCTCACACGCGGATCTACCTGTATGAATCCTGGCACCGCCTGGATGACGCCGATGGCTGGCTGGAACGGATTGACACCGATCTGGAGACGCTCTGGACCCGCAAGCTGCTGGGCCCGGACAGCCGCCGCCATCCAGGCCATCCGGTCTACCTGATCCCCGGCGGTCAGGCGATGGCAGCGGTTGCGCGGGCCGCTGAGGCTGGGGAGATCCCGGGACTGGCTTCACGTGAATCGCTGTTTGCCAGGACAGACAAAGGGGATCTGGACACCATTCACGTCAACGGCCTGGGTGCCTATGTGGTGGCGCTGACCCACTATGCGGTGCTGTATCAGCGCTCGCCCGAAGGCTTGCCGCATCAGCTGACCCGCAGGGATGGCAGCCCGGCCGAGGCTTTCTCGACTGAGGCCGCAGCACGGGTGCAGCGGATCGTCTGGGAGGCGGTGCGTACCCTGCCCCGCACCGGCATCCTGGCAGGGGCGGCGGAATGAACCTCGACGCGCTGATCACCTCGGTTGTGATGATCGGGCATTCCCTGTTTGGCCACGACAATCCGGCGATGCTGGATCAGCTGCTTGATGCGCGGGGCAAAGCGGTGGTGGAGGCGCAAATCATCAACGGCGCTCCGCTCAGCTACAACTGGCAGCACAGCACCAGTGCCGAAGGGGTTGATTCACGTGAAAGACTGCGCCAGCCGGCCAGCGCGGTGATCGTGACCGAGGCGATACCGCTGGCCAATCACCTGAAGTGGAGCGATACCGAAGGCGCTGTCACCCGATATTACGAACTGGCACGGGCCGCGAACCCGGAGGTGGAATTCTACCTGCAGGAAACCTGGCACAGCCTGAACAGCGGCACCGGAGCCGATGTGCCCTTTGACGATGGGGCCGGCACATCTTGGCGGGCACGGCTGGAGCAGGACCTGCCGCATTGGCAGGCCGTGGTGGATGAGGTCAACGCCGCCACTGGCGGAAATGTGAAACTGCTGCCCGCGGGCCAGGCGATGGCGCGGCTGGATGATGCGATCCAGGCGGGCACCATGCCGGGGCTGAACAATATACGTGATGTCTTTGCCGATGACATCCACCCCAATGCCACCGGATTCTACTTCCTGGCGCTGCTGCAATATTCGGTGCTGACCGGTAAGGATCCTTCCGGCCTGCCGCACCGGCTGGGGGACCGCTGGGGCAAGCCTTTTCCGGCCCCCTCGCCCGAATTGGCGGCGCGGCTGCAGGATATCGCATGGGCCGCGGCGCAAGGCGGGGCCGTCCGCACCGCCGCACTGCCGCCGGACCCTGCCGCGCTGCCCGGGGACCCCGCCCTGCCGGTGCTCAACGCTGCGCAGGCAGAGGACGTGCCGCTGGAGGTCAAACCCGAACGGCAGCCCGTTGCCATCAATCTGGCGGGCATCGCCGACTGGAGCACCCAGGCGCCGTTCCTGGATCACTTCAAGACCGCCCGGCCCTGGATCGGCCATATGCCACGGCGCTGGGGCGGCGCGGATCACGGCGACCTGCTGCAGGCCGGCTATCTGGACCCGGACGGCTGGCCCACCGCGATCCCGCCGGAGCTTGGCTCGATCGGCACAGTCATCCTGACCGACCTGCCAGGGGAAGCCATTTCACTGACGGGCCGCTACGTTCTGCGCTTCGAGGGCCAGGGCATTGTCGAGGTTTCGGGCCGGGCCAAGAATGTGCGTTATGGCAAGGGAGAAGTACGGTTCGACTACACACCAGGCCCGGGCCCGGTAGAGATCCGTATCCAGCGCACCGGCCGGGATGGCGATTACGTGCGCAATATCACCGTGGTGAACGAAAAGCACCTGGAGGCCTATGCCCGGGGCGCCTTGTTCAATCCGCTTTGGCTGGACCGGCTGGACGGGTTTGCGGCGCTCCGGTTCATGGATTGGATGGCCACCAATGACTCCCTGCAGACCGGCTGGGAGGACCGCCCGCTGCCGCAGGATTACACCTGGGCGCTGAAGGGCGTGCCGGCAGAGGTGATGCTGGCGCTCGCCAATACCCTGGGGGCCGATCCCTGGTTCACCATGCCGCACATGGCCGATGACACCTTTGTCAGAAAGTTCGCCCAGTTGGTGGAACAGGAGCTGGACGAGGATCTGCGGGTCTATGCGGAGTACTCCAACGAAGTCTGGAACTGGCAGTTCCAGCAAGCCGCCTGGGCCGATGCGCAGGCCCAGGCGCGCTGGGGCGGCGAAGGGCTGTGGATGCAGTTCTACGGCGGCCGGGCGGCCGAAGCCGCGCAGATCTGGACGGATGTATTCGGCGAGGACAGCGGGCGGCTGGTGCGGGTGATCTCCTCGCAGACCGGCTGGCTGGGGCTGGAGGAGCAGGTGCTGACGGCGCCTTTGTGGAAGGCTGAGCGGGCAGACCGGCTGGCGCCTGCCGCCTATTTCGACGCCTACGCTGTGACCGGCTACTTCGGCGGCATTCTGGGCCTCAAGGAACGCGCTGGGCAGGTTCGCGCCTGGATTGCCGGAAGCCGGGAGCAGGCCCGTGCCGTGGCGGCTGACCGCGGATTATCAGGTGCAGCAGCCGCAGAGTTTGCAACGCTGCACCAGTATGACACGGCCTCGGCCCAGGCCGGTGCAGAATTGCGCGACGGGCTTATCTCGGGCGACAGTGCCGACACGCTGGCTGATCTGCTGGGCCGGGTGCTGCCCTATCACGCAGGAGTTGCGCAAAAGCACGGGCTGGAGCTGATCATGTACGAGGGCGGCAGCCACGTGGTGGGCATCGGCCCGATGGTGGAGGATGAAGCGCTCACAGGGTTCTTCACCCATTTCAACTACACGCCTGAGATGGGCGCGCTGTACCGCGAGCTGCTGGCAGGATGGCGCGCGCTGGGTGGTTCGCTCTTCACCGCTTATGCCGATGTGGGGATGCCCGGGAAATGGGGCAGCTGGGGTGCCTTGCGCAACCTGAGCGACGAAAACCCGCGCTGGGATGCGCTGGAGATGGTGAAATGAGCCCGCGTGTGTCAGTGCTGATTCCGGCCCACAACGAGGCCGCCTATATCGGGGCTTGCCTGGGCGCGGTGTTTGCCTCGGATCCGCTGCCTGCCGACATGACGGGTGAAGTTCTGGTGCTGGCCAACGGCTGCACTGACGAAACTGCAGCGCTGGCACAGGCGGCTGAGCCGCCCGCGGGCTGGGCGCTGCAAGTGCTGGAGCTGCCCGAGGGCGGCAAGCTTGGGGCGCTGAATGCCGGCGATGCGGCCGCAGACGGGGATATCCTGATCTATCTGGACGCCGATGTGCTGGTGCGCCCTGCGCTGATCCCGCAGCTGGCCGCAGCCTTGGCTGATGGCGCCCCGCGCTATGCGAGCGGCCGCCCTTCAGTGGCACCTGCCCGCAGTGCAGTGACCCGGGCCTATGCGCGGCTCTGGAGCCGTTTGCCGTTCTTCAACAGCGAGGCGCCGGGGTTTGGCATCTTTGCGATGACCCGGGCCGGGCGCGCGCGCTGGGGAGACTGGCCGGACATCATCTCCGACGACACCTTTGCCCGGCTGAGTTTTTTGCCGGACGAGCGGGTGCAGGTTCCGGGTGGATACAGCTGGCCGATGGTCGAGGGGTTTCGCAACTTGGTGCGGGTGCGGCGGCGTCAGAATGCCGGAGTGGCCGAAGTGGCGGCCCGTTACCCGGGCCTGCTGGCTAACGGCGGCGGCGAAACCTCGGGCAGAGTATCCCCGCTGAAGCTGCTGCTGGCGGACCCAACCGGATTTCTGGTCTATGCCCTTGTCGCAACGGCGGTGAAATCCCCGCTGTTTGCCTCCAGGACCCGCTGGACCCGCGGCCGCTAACTGTCCTCCGGAAACCGGATAGGTACCACAGCGGCAGGATGCCCTGGTTGCGCCAACGCATCCTTGGCGGCTTTCGGCCAGGCTCAGCGGAAGCGGTGCATTTTCAAAATGCAGCGGCGGCGGGTGCGAGAGCGCCGCCGCTATTGCTCGGCAGCTTCGCGAAAGTGCGCTGCCAGTTTGGCAGCCTCAGCAGCACTATCGTGACGGTCCAGCACCCGTTCACGTCCCGCATGGCCCATCGCCTGAAGATCTTGCCAGGGGGCCGCAGCCAGCGCCCGGACGGCCTCTGCCAGCGCAGTCTCATCGCCTGCCGGCACCAGCCAGCCGGTTTGTTCCGGCACCACCAGTTCCGGCGTGCCGGCGATGTACGTGGCAATGACCGGGCGGGCAGCGGCCATCGCTTCCATCACCACCATCGGTAATCCTTCGGCAAAAGACGGCATCACCAGCGCATGGCATTGGGCGAGTTCACTGCGCACCCCCTCTTCAGAAAGCCAGCCGGTCAGCGTGATGTGATCCTCCAGGCCGCACTCCCTGATTGCGGCTTCCAGATCCAAGCGCATTTCGCCATCCCCGATCAGCGACAGGTGCAGGTCCGGCAGCTCTTGCACCAGCTGCGCCATGGCGCCGACCAGAACCATCTGGCCCTTCTGCTCGACAAAGCGCCCGATCGCCGCAAGCTGCACCGGCCCTTCCGGCAGCGGCGCGGGATCCGCAAAACGCGCAGGCTCGATGCCGCAATGCACCACTTTCAAGCTGTCCCATTTGCCGAATGCAGCCCAGCGGCTGAGCTGGCTCCTGCCGAAACTGCTGACCCCCACTGTGAAGCGCGCCCGGTTGATCTTTTCGCCCAAAGACAGCGTCCGGGGGGCGTCGAATTCTTCCGGTCCGTGCACGGTGAAACTGTAGCCGGGGCCGCCCAGCGCATGCGCCAGCATCGCCACCGCCGCGGAATTGGTGCCGAAATGCGCGTGCATATGCTGAACGCCCTCTGCCGCGCAGCGCTGCTTCACATAGGCTGCCTCTCCCAGGTAGATCAGGTGCCGCAGGATGCCCCTGTCCGAGGCCCGGGCCAGTTTCAGCGCCAGCTTCAAGGCTGGCGCAAACCGGCCTGGCGATGCCGCCTCCCGTGCCAAGGCTGCCAGAAGCCGCCCGGCTCCGGCCTGCAGCACATATTCGGTGCGCGCGGCCTCGGCCTTGTCACCCGGGTCCACCAGCGCGGCCTCTGCGGGCCGCATCGCCAATCGGATGATTTCCAGGCCTTGGTTTTCCAGCGCCTGCAGCTCGCGGCGGATGAAGCTGTGCGAGGGCTGCGGATAGGTGTTCAGGACATAGGCTATTTTCACCGCCGGTCATTCCCTGCAAAGGCCATGGTTGGCGGCAGGTTAGCGGCCGAATGGCCGCTTGCCCAGCACCCCGTGCCGCTTGTCCCGCAGCCGTGGAGAATGCGGCACAGAGCACGGGATTGTTAAGCAAACTCAGGCCGATGAGCGGGTTTCCCGGGCGCAAGGCCTGCTTTGATTGACGCCCCCCTTCCGCCCCCTTAGCCTTTGGCTGGATCAAAGGGACCGTGAGGGACATGCAGCGGGTTGCATCGCTATTTGCAGGCCAGGGGATGATGGCGCGGGTGCTGCGCTCAGCCTCCTGGCTGATGCTGGGCTATGGCGGCAGCCAGGCCCTGCGGCTGGCCTCGAACCTGATCCTGACCCGCATCCTGTTTCCCGAAGCCTTTGGCCTGATGGCGCTGGTTACGGTGGTGACAGTGGGCCTGTCGCTGTTCTCCGATGTCGGCATCGGCCCGTCGATTGCCCAGAACAAGCGCGGCGATGATCCAGCCTTTCTGGACACCGCCTGGACCATCCAGGTGATCCGCGGCTTTGGCCTGTGGGCCGCGACGGCGCTGCTCGCCTGGCCTGCAGCTGCGTTTTACGGCGCACCGGAGCTGCTGCTGTATCTGCCCATTGCCGGTGCCGGGCTGGCCATCGCCGGTTTCAATCCAACGCGGATCGAGACCGCGCACCGGCATTTGCTGGCAGGGCGGGTGACGGCGCTGGACCTGGGCGGCCAGGTGATCGGGCTGGCGGCGATGATAGCACTGGCGCTGGTGACACAATCAGTGATCGCACTGGTGCTGGGCGGGGTGATCCAGGCGGCGGCCAAGCTGGGTCTGTGCCATTATGGCCTGCCGGGCTCCGTGAACCGGTTCCGCTGGGAGAAGGCGGCGGCAAGCGAGCTCATTCATTTCGGCAAGTGGATTTTCCTGTCGACGGCCTTTTGGTTCCTGACCTCCCAGGGCGACCGGGCAATCCTGGGAAAGTTCGTCTCGCTGGAAGTGCTGGGCGTCTATAATATCGGTTATTTCCTGGCCAGCTTTCCGATGCTGCTGGGCCATGCGGTGAACCAGAGGCTGATGATCCCGGTCTACCGCGACAAGCCCGCAGGGGCAGCGCCGGAAAACCTGCGCCGGCAGCGGCAACTGCGCACGGGGCTGACCGCGGGAGTCCTGGGGATGCTGCTGGCGATGGCCTGGGCGGGCCCTTGGCTGGTGCAGCTTTTGTATGATGACCGCTATATCCAGGCCGGACCGATGATCGTGCTGATCGCCCTGGCGCTGGCACCTGCGGTCATCACGATGACCTACGACCAGGCTGCACTGGCGGCGGGCGACAGCCGCGGCTTCTTTGTGTTCTCCGCTGCACGGGCCTGCCTGCAGACGGCTTTGTTCCTGGGCGGCGTGGTTTGGTTCGGGCTGGCGGGCGGCATTGCGGCACTGGGGCTGGCGATGCTGGCGGCCTATCCGGTGCTGGTGCGGCTGGCGCGCCGGCATCACGTCTGGGACCCGCTGCACGATGCGGGTTATGCATTTCTGACTCTGCTGGCCGGCGGGGCGGCGATGCGCTGGCACTGGGCGGAGGTTGCCGAGATGGCGGCATCACTAGGTACGCCATAAGCCTAACGTTGAGGGTAGAACCCGAGCCTGGTGGGTGCGCGAACGCATAACCCGCGGAGAGGGTCGGCTCTGCCCGGTCTATTGTCCGGGTGAAGGTGTCTGTTTTCTATGTCTTGCGGCGGAACAGCCCGCGGCGCGGCCGGGTATCCATCACCGGAATCGAGACCACGGGCATCAGCCCGGTTTCACGCTCCATCTGTGCGGCGGTGCGCAGCACCGGGTGGCGCAGCTCCAGCAAGAAGGCGGCCAGCAGCGAAGCAATCAGGCTGGCGGCGGCCCCCATCAGCGCCTTGGTCTTGCGGGCGCCGGTCACCGGGTAGTCGGGCAAGGGCGCCGGCTCGATCACCGTCAGCTTCTCGGCCTGGCGGGTGGTTTCCAAACGGAAGCCCACCTCGGCCTCGTTGCGCCGGGCGGTCATCTGGCCAAGCTCCCCCTGCAGCTGCGCCAGACGGCGGTCATAGGCGCCCAACTGGCGCTCGACCTCAGGCGTGGTCTGCAGCGAGGCTTCCAGTTCGGCCTTGCGCTCGGTCAGCAGCGCCTCCTGGGCGTCCAGGGTAGCCAGCTGCTGTTCGGCTTCAGCCTGCAGGCGGCGGGCGGTGGCGGGGCGTTCGGTGGTCTGTGCCTGATCGGCGGCGCGGCGGATTTCGATGCGCTCGCGGGCGATCTCCAGAAGACCCTCGTTCATGGCTGCGATCTCAGCCCGGCGGAATTCGATGGTGCCGGGCAGGGTCACGTCATTGGCGTTGCGGTAGGCGGCGATTTCATCCTCAAGCGCGGCGACCTGATCCGCCAGCGCGGCCTCCTTTTCGGCAAAGAAGCTGAGGGTTTCACGGGCCTGGTCGATGCGGGTGGCGGTGCTGAGTTCGATAGTTCGGCGGCTGAATTCGCCGGCAACCTGCTGGGCCTGTTCCGCCGTTGGCATCCGGGCGGTGATCGTCAGCACCGAGATGGTACCGTCATCGGCAAACCCCTCGCGGGCGGCAGCGACACCGGTGATCCGCACAGACTCCCTCAGCAGCGCCACTTTCTGCAGCTGGGTCAGTGAGTCCCTGTCAGTGTAAAGGCCGAATTTCTCAATGATTACCAGAACCGAGCCGCGCGCCATCAGGCGCTGCTCAATGAGCTGCATACGGCGGGCGGAGGAACCCTCGACCGTAGACTTGGCCAGCTCGCCGGCAATCTGCGGCTGGGTGATCTGCAGCACTTCGGCGGATTCGTACTCATGCTGCTGGCTGGCAGCAAACCAGAGTGATGCGAGACAGCCCAGAACAAAAACTGTGAAGATGGTGAACAGCCTGCGCCGCACCATGTCCAGGAAATCGTCCAGTGAATAGATAGGACCCATTTGTCTGCTCTCTTGCCCCGGCCCAAAGCCGTTCCTTTGCCGTCAGCCCGGATTTTGACCACAGCAACCGGGCAAAACTATGACGGCGGGGCCTAGTTCAGCAAGCTGTCCGCCCTGCGGGCCCGGTTCAGCACCACGCCCAGAAGCTGGGTATGGCCGGCCAGCATCTTCTCGCAGGCGGCCAGTTGGCTGGCGGTGGTGGCGGTGCCGTCCGAAATAATCAGCACCCCGTCCACCTGCGGCAGCAATGCTGCGGTGTCGTCATACTCCAGCACCGGCGGCAAATCGAAGATTGCAGTGTCTGCACCGCTGCGCAGCATCATATCGTCCAGCACTTCGGCGCAGCTGCGGCCGTGGAGCAGTTCGGCTGCATCCTGATCCCCTGCCCCGTTGAGGCCAACCGCCAGCGAGGGCATGGGCCGCAACAGCTGATCCTCCATCGGAACAGAGCCGGACAGGAAGCCTGCCAGATCGCCGTGCGGCTGCATGCCCAAGGCACGTGCCACGCCGGGGCGGCGAAAGTTCAAATCCATCAGGATGTTGCGGCTGCCCGGCACCCGCGCCAGGCTCAGCGCCAGGTTGACGGCTGCAAAAGTGGCGCCGCAGCCTGCCGAAGGCGCAGTCACCGCTACCCGCTTCCAGCCGCGGGCTTTCAGTGTGTGCAGCAGCCGGGTGCGCAACAGGTCGAAGGACTTGGCCGCCGGATCGGAACGGAACCGGCTGACCAGCGGCAAACGGGCCTTTTCCTGCGCCCCGGTGTCAAAGGGAAGCTGGCGGATCCGGTCCCAAGGCTCGGGCAAAGTTGCAGGCAGCTGAGCCGGCCCGGCCGCCGCAGGTGCGGCTACAGGCCCGCTGTCTGCAGCGGAGACAGCAGGAGCCGCCGCAGCCGCCGGAGCGCGGCGGCGGCGGAACCGCTTAAAGCCCTGCTCGCTCATGCCGTCGTCATCCCCCTCCGGTCGTTTCTGCGGGACCGGCGCCAAACTGGCGCCAGCGGCCCCCGGTACTGCAAAATGCTTCACAACTGCGTTCCCCGCAATGGCAGTCTGATTTGCCGCAGGCTCCAGCGGGCGGGCCTGCAGCTAATCAGACAGAAGTTAATATCCTGTCCCCTTCAGCACCACACCGACGGTGCGCCAGATCAGCCCCAGGTCCAGACCCAGCGACAGCCCGCGCTGGTATTCAAAATCCGCCCGCACCCGGCTGCCGAAACCAGCCTCGTTGCGCACCGAAACCTGCCAAAGGCCGGTGATCCCCGGACGCAGCGCAAAATAGGCGCGCGCATCGCCGTACAGCTGCAGCTGCTCCGGCATCATCGGACGCGGACCGACCAGGCTCATGTCCCCCCTGGCCACGTTCCACAGCTGCGGCAGCTCATCCAGCGAAGTCGCGCGCAGCAGGCGCCCGACCCGGGTGATACGCGGATCGTTCTTAAGCTTCTGGGTCTCATCCCATTCCCGCCGCAGGGCCGGGTCGCTGTCCAGGCAGCGCTGCAGCAGCGCATCGGCATCGCGCACCATGGTCCGCAGCTTGAGTATGCGGAAGGCTTTGCCGCCGCGGCCGAGCCGTGACTGGGTATAGAAGGGCTGCCCGCCTTCCAGCCAGAGCGCCGCTGCACAGAACCCGATCAGCGGCAGCACAAGCGGCAGGCTCAAGACCACCAGCAGCAGGTCCAGCACGCGCTTGCCTGTGCCAGCGTAGCCGCCTTCCGGGTCAGCTTGGGCCGCCCGGCCCGCCTGGGCGATGCCATTCAGCGCCGCATTCAAATTGGCTGGCTGCATGCGCAATGGATGCACAGGATGCAAGGCCGCCGGCGGCCGCATGCCCTGAACCTCAACCTGCGCAAAAGACAGCCCCGCCCCTTCGGGAACCATGTCTTTCATTTCAATACCCCCGCTTTTCCGGCCGCAATACAACCGGACAGCCGTCCCCCCCGGGACTGGCCGTTCAGACAATTACCTAGCTGTCCGCCCCCGAAGGCAGCGGCTAGCCATCACTGGTTTTCAGCTTCACTACGGGGCGCGCCCCCACGCGCCCGCGCCGGTTTTTCCGTTGCCGCACAATCGCCTGAATGACTCCCGGCGGCGGTGCATTACTGCACCCAACCCTAATTAGGACAAATTTAGGCAAATGCGCGTAAATTGTGAAAAAACCCTGGCAAATGCCCGAAACGGCCCGATTTGCACCGCCACAGCGGAAACAATTCCACCTGACGACAGGAATTGTCCCCATGGCGGGAAAAAGCAAAGCAGAATCAAGGAAGCCTGCGCCCGGAAGAAATGCTGCGCCCTGCATCCAGCCCAAACCGGAATGCTCGCCGCTAACGGTCCCGGAATTGCCCCGGGCTTTGCCCGGTCCAGCGCCGGAACGCCTCGCTGAAGCTGCTCAGACCGGAATAGCCAAGCAGGAAGGCGATCTCAGCCAAGGCCAGATCACTCTCCCGCAAATACCGGATCGCCAATGCCTTGCGCAACTCCTCAAGAATGGTGAAGTAGCTGGTGCCCGCCTGCGCCAGCTTGCGCGACAGGGTGCGCGGGCTCATGCCCAGATCCGCCGCCACGGCGCCAAGGGTTGCAGTGCCATCCGACAGCCGGGCGGAGACCGCCTCCTCGACCTGGGCGGTCAGACCGCCGCCCAGTTTCCCCTGCCCGTCCAGAAGCTGATCGCCATAGGCACGCAGCAGCCGCAACAGCCGGCGGTCAGCGCTGGCCAGCGGCAGCTCCAGGTCTTCCGGTTTGAAAACAATGCGGCTGCAGGCGGCGCCGAACCGTACCGGGCAGCCGAAGTAGGCAGACATTTCCTCAGACCCGCGGACGCGCTGATGGCTGAAGGCCACGTCCCGCGGTATGATCCTGAGCGGCGCCTCCTCGCGCAGGGCCGCAAAGAACATGGCCGCGAGGAATTCGATGAACTGCCGCCCCTGCTGACCGGAGGAGGCCCGGCAGCTCCAGGCAATCTCCCCTTGCGGCGCCAGCTGTGACGTGTCCAGGTCCCAGGCATCGCTCATCAAGGCTGCGTAGCGGGCGGTATTGCGCAGGAAACAGCCAACCGAGAGGGAACTGCGCGCGATATAGCCCAGAAGCCCGGCCGTGCGCAGGTCGCTGCCGCAGCCGAGATGGAAGCCGAACAGAGGGTCGCCGGTCAGCTCAGCCGCATGGGAAAAGAAGCCGATGGCGGCCGCAGGCGGCGCGGCGGGCTCCTCCTGCTCCAGCAACCGCCTGTCAAAGGCGGTCCCGGCGAACACCGCCCCGGAAGCGTGGCCCTGCTCGACCAGCTGGCGGGCGGCCAGCTGAGCAAAGATTGCGCTCTGCGATACCGGGGTCCTTGGCATGTTTGACGTGCCTCCTGCTGCGGTTCGGTGCGTGGTGCTTTGTAGTAATAATTCTTGCTTACGCCGGGATGCCCCGGTCAGGAGCCAGCCCGGGCGCCACGCGGCGTGGCGCCGCCGCTCTGGCACGGCAGCCTGGTTTTGAGGGATTGCCCCCCGCACCGGCCGTAGCTTTATCTTACCGGAAATTTCCGCCGGGTGCAGAACTGCCCGGCTGGGCATTTGCACAAATCCAGAGCACTTTAGCCTATGGCGGGTATATTTGCGGGGGGTATCCTCTCCTTCAGGGCGTTTGCCCCCTTGCCGGCGGGGTGGTCGCCCTTTTGTCTTTTCTGGGGAGTACCCCCCCTTAACGCCAAAAAACCAATCTCGCAGGACGTGGGAGCACCTGCGCCCCCCCCCCCGCCACACCCCGCGGGCTGCGCCCCCCCCTGTGGGGGACGGGGTGCCATCCCCGGGGGGCGGC
>JBFOLS010000588.1:0-2646 GCA_040830225.1 Leisingera sp. | reverse complement strand
TGGCAGGACTTCTGAGTGATCACTGGAGGCGCCCCGGCCCTGGCTGCGGCGCCTCCTGACTATGGCAACCTGTGCCGGCAATTCTCACGGCACTGCAAATCGACTGGGGAACCCATTGTCTTCGCGAAACTTATTGATAATCACCACTGACCGCAGCTTTGCCCGCACTCTGCAGAGCTACATGGAATCGGCCTATCCCGGCATGAAAGTGTTTTTGGCCAACAACCTGATGATGGCCTATAATCAGGCCGAGGCGGCGCAGCCGGTCTTTGCTTTTGTCGAGGACGGCTTCACCAAGCTGCCCGAGTTTGAAATGATGATGGCGCTGTTTTCCGCCATGGATACCCGCTGGGTGTCGGTCATGGACGGGCAGGGCTCGACGCCGGCCAGGAAATCCTCTCCGCTGCTTGATGTCGGAGCCGGCATTTTCGAATTGACGAAGGCCGACCATCCAAGCCAGTTCGCCCAGTATTTCGATATGATGGTCAAGGCGCCGCGCCGCAGCGCGCGCGCAGCTTCCAGCGCTGCCAATGGCCGGCCGGCTGCGGCTGCGGGCAGCAGCCGCAAGCTGATCCTGATCGGCTCGTCCACAGGCGGGGTCGAAGCTTTGCGCAGTATTCTGGTCGGCTTTCCCTTTGACTGCCCGCCAACATTGATTGTGCAGCATACCGGCAAGAATTTCGGCGCCGGCCTGGTGTCGCTGCTGGACCGGATCTGCCCGGCGCGTGTCCGGGCGGCCGAAGACGGGATGACGCTGGAACCTGGGCATGTCTATATCGCCGCAGGCCAGCGCCGCCACATGGGGCTGAGCAGCCGCAAGCCGCTGCGCCTGCGGATGAAGGAAGGCCCGGATATTTCCGGCCACACACCCTCTGTTGACGCTCTGTTCACCTCTGCCGTGCCATATGGAAAAGACGTTGTTGCCACCATCCTGACCGGCATGGGCCAGGACGGCGCCCGGGGGCTTCTGGAGCTGCGCAAGGCTGGCGCCAAGACCTTTTCCCAGGATGAAAAATCCTCGGTGGTCTATGGGATGCCCAGGGTGGCCTGGGATATCGGCGCGGCTCAGCAGCAGGTGCCGCTGATCCGGATGGCAGGCACACTACTACAGGCCAGCAAGGCCTGAATTGATCGCAGGAAGGGACCAAAGCCTTGACCACTGTTTTCGCCAATTCGAAATCCGTAACGGTTCTGCAGGGGGAATACCGGGTGAGCACGGATCCGAAGACCGTGTTTTCCACGGTGCTCGGCTCGTGCATCGCGGCTTGCATTTATGATCCCGAAAATGGTGTGGGGGGGATGAATCATTTCCTGCTGGCCAACGCCCGCCAGGGCGGCGCGGCCAATGCCCGCTACGGCATCCATGCGATGGAGCTGCTGATCAACGGGATCATGAAGAAAGGCGCCATCCGCTCCAATCTGAAGGCCAAGGTGTTTGGCGGCGCCAAGATGTCGGCGAACCTCTCGGATATCGGTGCCTCCAATGCCGATTTCGTCCAGCGTTTCCTGCGCGACGAGGGCATTCCCTGCATTTCCTCCAGTGTTGGCGGAACTTCGGCCCGGCGCGTGCGTTTCCATCCCTGCTCAGGGGCGGCGCAGCAAACTCATGTGAAAGATGACCGCCAGCTTGGCGTGCTGGAGAAGCACGCTGCCGCCCGCCCGGCTCCTGCACCGGCTCGTGCCGCCGGAGGCGCAGGCGCGGTCGATCTGTTCTGACCCGAACACATCAGGCAGGCCCGCGGCGGCTTCCCGTGCCGTCAGATTTGCGTCAAATACCGTTTGCCCGCACCGGCTGGCAGCGGTAGTCCCTTAGGGGACATGCAAATGCACCGGACCCTGGCACTTTCTCTGCGGATACTGATGCGCTGGCAGCGCTGGCCGCTGGCCTCTGCCTTATTGGTGGCGGGGCTGGCTGCCGCGGCCAATGCGCAGGTCACGGTTTTTGCCGCGGCCAGCACCAAGACGGCTCTAGATGAGGCGGCTGCCGGATTTGAAGCAGCCAGCGGCCGGTCCGTCACGCTCTCTTATGCAGGATCGCCGGCATTGGCGCGGCAGATCCAGCTGGGGGCTCCTGCTGATGTGTTCATCTCGGCCAATCCCGGCTGGATGGATGTGTTGCAGCAGGAGGGGCTGGTCGATCCGGCCAGTCGCCTGGATCTGCTGGCAAACCGGCTGGTTCTCATCGCTGCCGGCAGCGATGCGCCGCCGCTGGACCTGGAGGCCGCCGATCTGGGCGCGGAGCTGGGCGAAGGCCGCCTGGCAATGGCTCTGATAGATGCGGTGCCGGCGGGAATTTACGGCAAGACGGCCCTGACCGCGCTGGGGCACTGGCCGGCTGTGGCGGATAAGGCGGCGCAGGCGGCCAATGTGCGCGCGGCGCTGGCGCTGGTGGCTTCCGGCGAGGCGCCGATGGGCGTGGTCTATGCCACTGACGCCCGTGCGGGCAGAAATATCTCTGTGATTGCCGTCTTTCCGGAGGAAAGCCACCAGCGGATCATCTACCCTGCCGCCGCAGTCACGGACGGCAACACGGAAGGGGCCCATGCGTTTCTCAGTTATCTGAGCAGCCCGGCAGCCCGGGATATCTTTGCCCGTCACGGATTTGGAGTGCCGGCAGAGTGAGCAGTGAGGCAGCATGGCTGGGAC
>JBFOLS010000587.1:0-3002 GCA_040830225.1 Leisingera sp. | reverse complement strand
GCTTTGGACGCTCCGCTTCGTCTGCGCTGGCCCCGGATGTGCAGCGCGCGTTTGAGGACCGCTTCGGCATGCCCATCATCGAGACCATGGGCCTCACCGAGACCGCTGCCCAGATCCTGTCGAACCCGCTGCCCCCCGGCATCCGCAAGATCGGCTCCCCCGGCATCGCCTATGGCAACGACGTCGCCATCCTTGATGCAAACCAGAAGCCAATCACCGATGGCAGCGAAGGCGAACTGGCCGTGCGCGGCCCCAATGTGATGCTGGAGTACCTCAGCAACCCCGAGGCCACCGCCGGAACCTTCACTGCGGACGGCTGGCTGCGCACCGGCGACTTGGGGCGCATCGACGCGGACGGCTATGTCTTTGTCACCGGGCGTTTGAAGGAGCTGATCATCAAGGGCGGCGAGAACATTGCCCCGCGCGAGATCGACGAGGCGCTCTATTCCCACCCCGACGTGATAGAGGCCGCCGCTTTTGGCCGTCCCTGCAAAAGCTACGGCGAAACGGTGGAGGCAGCCGTGAAGATCCGCAACGGCTCCAGCCTTACGCCGCTGGAGCTGATCGAAATCTGCCACAGCCAGCTGGGGCAATTCAAATCCCCGGACGAGGTGCATATCCTGGCAGATCTCCCTAAAGGCCCGTCGGGGAAAATCCAGCGCAACAAGATCCTGGGCGAGATCGAAGGCCGCTGATCCTCCCCCACTGAGATCGTCAGCCGTTATTTTCGGAAAACGGAGATACAGGAGGGGAAGGAACGTATAGCCAAGACCGTCCCGGACCTGACACTGCACAGGTTGGCCCTGCCGGAAGCTGCGCGGGAAAACTTCTGAGCCCCGCGCAGCGCCGGGGCTGCTTCGATCATGCGCACCGCCAGTTTAGGGTGTCTGAGCGGCATGCCTGCCGCGTGCTGAAACAATACCGGCCCAAACGGTGAAAGCGGCCTGGAGTGTAGTCTGACGGGGAGCATCCGGCTGCGGACATGATCGGGCTTGCCCCCACACTTCGGCAAAGCTGGCATGCGGCAGCGCACGTCCCACGGGAGCTATCGCCGGAAGAGACAGGAGGCCGGATCACCAGACCGTCCCCGCTTCACTCCACGCTTGCCTTATGCCTCACCTGATGCAACCCTGTTTGCGGAGGAGGGATGTCTGGTTCGCCGCCGGGTCTGTTGGCAAACGGATCAGAGACGCGCGATGCTTTGGGAGGAGTGTGTAATGACATCCAAGACCGAAAGTTCCACCCCGCCGGGCAAACTGAAGCCGAAGCCGCGATCTGCGGCCAGGGTCAATAAGGTGACTGCGGGTGATATCAGCGCGGCACTGAAGGCCGGGTTTTCCGACTTTCTGGCGCGCCCGCTGATGAGCGGCTTCTTCGGTTTGTTCTACGCAGTATTCGGAATCCTGTTTGTTTGGTGCCTGGTCTGGCTCGGCAAGATCTGGATGATCATTCCCGCCGCTGTGGGCTTTCCGCTGGTTGCGCCTTTCGCCGCCGCAGGGCTCTATGAAATGTCCCGCCGGCTGCAGAACGGTGAGAGTTTCGGCTGGTCTGAAATCCTCACCGTCATGGCCGATCAACGCAAGCGCGAAATGGGCTGGATGGCCTTTGTCACCCTGTTCATTTTCTGGGTTTGGATTTACCAGGTCCGGCTTTGGCTGGCGATCACCCTGCAGAATGCATCCTTCTCGGATTTCGGCGGGTTCTTGAACACCGTATTCTTCACACCGCAGGGCTGGATCTTCCTTGCAATCGGCACCTGCGTAGGCGCCTTTCTGTCGGCAGTGCTGTTCTCGGTGACAGTTGTCGCTATGCCCATGCTGCTTGACCGGGAGACCAATTTCGTCTCAGCCATGTTAACGTCCCTTCGCGTCGTCACCGAAAACCCGGTGGTCATGCTCGCTTGGGCGGCTGTCATCTCGGCCGCCATGCTGCTGTCGCTGGTTCCGGCGTTTCTGGGACTGATCTTCACCCTGCCGATCCTTGGCCATACCACATGGCATCTCTATCAGCGGGCGGTGCCGCCAGAAGAGGGGTGAACGATCCAGCCATCACCTAGAACGGCATAGAACGGACCAAAGCAATCTGCATTATGAATGAACAAGCCACCGCCCCTATGGAGCGGCGGCAAACTTTTAGTGGTCAGAATTGCAATTCAGGGTGGTCAAATTGCAGACTGATGCTGGTTTTCACACCACACCAACCTGCCACTCCGGTTCTCACCCGCACTTCGAGTGGCCGCAGCTCCGGCAGGTCATGCAGCCTTCAACCATCTGCATATCGAACTGGCCGCAGCTGGGGCAGGCCTTGCCGCGCGGGGCGTTGAGGTTGACGACCTCTGCCTGCGGGTCGGACTTCAGGCCCATGCCTTCGCCTTCCAGGAAACCGGTCTTGACCATATGGGTCTCGATCACGCCGCCGATCGCTGCCAGGATCGAGGGGATGTACTTGCCCTGCACCCAGGCGCCGCCGCGCGGGTCGAACACCGCCTTCAGCTCCTCCACCACAAAGGACACATCGCCGCCGCGGCGGAACACGGCCGAGATCATCCGGGTCAGCGCCAGCGTCCAGGCGTAATGCTCCATGTTCTTGGAGTTGATGAACACCTCGAACGGACGGCGGTGGCCGTTGATGATGATGTCGTTGATGGTGAGGTAGATCGCGTGCTCGCTGTCCGGCCATTTCAGCTTGTAAGTATGGCCCTCTAGCGACTGCGGACGGTCCAGCGGTTCGGACATGTAAACCACTTCCGCGCTGTCGCTCTCATGCGGCGCTTGAACAGTTTCACCGGGTGCCGTGTCGGCGCTTTCGCTCACTGACAGCACCGATCCGGTCACGTCGTTCGGGCGGTAAGTGGTGCAGCCTTTGCAGCCCTGGTCCCAAGCCTGCATGTAGACGTCCTTGAAAGCGTCGAAGGAGATGTCTTCCGGGCAGTTGATGGTTTTGGAGATCGACGAGTCGATCCACTTCTGCGCCGCCGCCTGCATCTTCACATGCGCCGCAGG
>JBFOLS010000586.1:0-2286 GCA_040830225.1 Leisingera sp. | reverse complement strand
GGGCCGTAAAAAACTTCAATTTCGGCATCTCTGTCCCCCACTATCGTTGAATTTTTTGTGTTTCGGGGGTGGCCGGGGGGCTGAGGCCGGGAAAGCAAGCTCGGGCAGGGAAAGGCAGCCCGGCAGTTGCCTCCTCAAGGGGGAAGGAAAGGAAAACGGGAACCCGCCTAACCGCAACTTGAATGTTCCCCCCCCCCGCCATTAGCTTGTGGGCAGATAAAACCCTGTGCACTGCGCCACAGGCAAAAGGAGGTCATGGCAGATGAAACCCGCTCGAGCTGCGGCGCAGGCGCGCGCACTGAATAAAGCGAACCCGCTGCAGGCCGCGGCCGTTTTGGCTTTGGGGCTGATCCTGGCGCTGGCGGCGGCAACGCTGGCAAAAGCAGAAGAGACGATCATCAAAAGCCATGGCTTTGCCGAATTCGGTGAGCTGAAATACGGACCGGAGTTCCAGCATTTCGATTATGTGAACCCGGAGGCCCCCAAAGGCGGGGAGCTTTCGATCTCGGCGGTCGGCACCTTCGACAGCATGAACCCCTTCACCCGGAAGGGCAGGGCAGGGGCATTGTCCTCGGAGCATTACGAAAGCCTGATGGTGGAATCCTATGATGAGCCCGGCTCCTACTACGGGCTGATCGCGGAAAGCCTCGAATACCCCGAAAGCCAGGACTGGGTGATTTTCAACCTCCGCCCGGAGGCAAAATTCTCCGATGGCAGCCCGGTCACCGCCGACGATGTGGTGTTCTCGCACAACATCCTTCTGGACCAGGGGTTGAAATCTTATGCCGAGGCGGTGCGTAAACGCATTCCCAAAGCCGAAGCGCTGGGCCTGCACCGGGTGAAGTTCCATTTCTCGCCGGATTTCCCGCGCCGGGCAATGATCACCCAGGTCGGCGGCACGCCGGTGTTCTCCAAGGCCTGGTTTGACGCCGATACCGAAAACCGCCGAATTGACCAGCCGCGGCTGGATCCGGGCATCGGCTCGGGGCCGTATGTTCTTGAGACCGCAGACGTGAATCAGCGCATCGTCTACCGCCGCAACCCGGATTACTGGGGTAAGGACATCAATGTGAACATCGGCCGGCACAACTATGACCGCATCCGGGTTGAATACTTCGGCGACGCGGTTGCTGCGATGGAAGGCTTCAAGGCCGGTGTTTATACCCTGCGGCCCGAGAACAGTTCGAAAAGCTGGGCGACGGCCTACAACTTTGATGCGGTGAATGACGGTGAGGTGATCAAGGGCGAAATCCCGGACGGCAACGTGCCTGCGGCATCCGGGTTCGTGATGAACCTGCTGCAGCCCAAGTTCCAGGACATCCGCGTCCGCGAGGCGCTGCAGCTGGCCTATAACTTTGAGTGGACCAACGAGAGCCTGCAGTACGGGCTGTTCCGCCACCGCTCCTCGTTCTGGCAAGATACGCCGCTGCAGGCAGAAGGGCTGCCTGAAGGCCGCGAAAAAGAGGTGCTGGAGGCGCTGGGCGATCAGATCGACCCGTCGCTGCTGAGTTCGGAGCCGGTGATGGCGCATGCCTCCAAGGCGGCCCGCCCCGGCGACCGCCGCAACCTGCGCAAGGCGATGAAGCTTTTGGACCAAGCAGGCTGGACCGTGGGGGATGACGGTTTGCGCCGCAACGCGGACGGCGAAGTGTTCAAGCTTGAGTTCCTGGTCGACAGCCCGACCATCGAACGCATCGTGCAGCCCTATGCCACCAACCTGAAAACCATGGGTCTGGATGCGGTGGTGAACCGGGTCGACTACGCGCAATTCACCAGCCGCCGCCGCGAGAAGGAGTTCGATATGATCTCCTCGGCCTACCGGATGTCGCTGGAACCCTCGACCGGCCTCTATCAGCAGTTCGGCTCGGAAGCGCATGAATACTCTGTCTTCAACCCTGCAGGGCTGGCAGACCCGGCGGTCGACGCGCTGATCGGCAATATCGTCAACGCCAAAACCCAGGAGGAGCTGCGCGCCAATGCCCGCGCCTTGGACCGGGTGCTGCGCGCCAAGCGCTTTGCAGTGCCGACCTGGTATCTGGACGTGAACTGGATCGCCTATTGGGACATGTACAGCCAGCCGGAAAACCTGCCGCCCTACAGCACCGGTTTCCTGGATCTTTGGTGGATTGACGATGCCCGCGAAGCGGCGCTGAAGTCCTCCGGCGCGCTGCGGTAAGCCCCAGTCATGGCAGCCTATATTTTCCGCCGCCTGCTTTTGGTGATCCCGACGCTGTTCGGCATCCTGTTGGTGAACTTTGCTTTGGTGCAATTTGTGCCCGGCGGCCC
>JBFOLS010000585.1:0-2026 GCA_040830225.1 Leisingera sp. | reverse complement strand
CACATCGGCCTCCAGCGTGGCCAGGCGCGGATTTAGCCGGTGTTCTGCACTGCCGTCGATGGTGAGACGGTTCTTTGGCGACAGCGCCCAGCTTCGGGCTGCCGAGAGTTTGGCCAGATCATAATTGCGGTCGCCGCCATACCAGGAGGTGGCGCCCGTTAAGGCAACGCGGGCACTCCCGCCCTGACCGGGTTTGCCTGCTTTGAAAGCATGGCTAAGGGTGATCTCGCCATAGGTCGAGCCGAATTCAGAATTCCGAGGAACCGTCGTGCCGGTGCGGGCGGCCAAGTCCGCCGCTTCGGCCTTGGCACTGGATGAGAGGGCAACCCGTTGCACATACAGACGGCCGCTTAGCGAAGTCAGGCTAGTCTCGCTTTGCTGCAGGCGGCGGCTGATACCCGCATCCAGAGTGCCGATGAGGCCGGACAGTGCCACAGCCCGCGGGCCGAACCTGTTTTCATGCGATGACAGCCCGTCAATTTCCTGGGTGGCTGCGTCTGAGCCGTTGTTCACATTGTTGGAGGGTTTCACGCCGCCGCTGATCCGGAAAGACCAGGGGTTGATGCGCCGCAAGGTCTCATAGTCTTTGGCGATCAGCTTCTCGGCCTTTTTGTCCGGCGCATAGACGGCCGTGCGGCGCAGCCAGTATTGCGACAAAGTCGGGTTGCCGCCCTGAAATGCCAGGCGGGAGGCGAGCTGCGCCATCTGGTACTTCGCACCATCATCCGGCGCAAAGCGAAAGGCGCGGGCTGCGGATTTCCGGCCCTGGCCGGGTTTGCCGCTTTGGGCGTAGGCTGCCGCTTGCAGGCGCCAAGCGGAATGGTTTTTGCGATCAGCCTGCAGCAAGGCGCTGGAGATCCGCAATGCCAGCTGGGGGTTGCCGGAATTCAGCGCATGCGCCGCCATAACCTGCCCCTGCTGGAGGGACAGATGCAGTTGCTGCCTGGCTGGTTCCTGTGCGTGAGGCTGGGCCGTTGCCAGGCCCAGCAACAAGAGTGCCGCTGCGGCCTTGCGCATGGTTTAAGGGGATGTCGGCTGGTTGCAGACCGGATCGGGGCTGGCGCCGTCGCAAGAGCCCAGCACAAAAACGCCGTATTCCTCGATCGGGACGGTGTTGCCTGTAAATGCGGCGATATGGTTCGTTGCATGAACTGAACCTGCCACCGCCGCGGCATCGGTACCCGAGAACACGCCGCCATATTCTCCGCGGTTCGTCCCGTCTTGCTCTACTGCGCCCGTAAACGAACCATTGGACTCGATTGCGGTGTTCACAAGATTGAGGTCTTCGACCACCGTACCCGTCTGATCTGTAATCTGGCGGTTGTAGATGCGGCCTTTGACTTCGTTGTTTTGGGTGAAGTCCGCGTTGATGAAGATATCGCCGGTGATTTCCGCAGATTGTCCGGGAAGGATTTCGGTAGGCGTGCCTGGTGTCGGGGTGATCAGGTCGCCGCCGTCACCGTCAATGTTCAGCAGACCGACATAGGTGCCTGCGTAGCTGACAATGCCGCCAGGGTTGGAGGTGTCCGGGGCATCAAAGCTGCCCGTGCGCCCGTAGGTCGTGCCGCCCTGGTAAGTACCAAATTGCCCGCCGGTGACCACGACAGCCGCATAGCCGCCTTCGGTCTGGCGCACGTAAGCAGTCGAGTGCTCGGTCAGGGCATTGTCCTGTACGGTGTAGGCTTCGTATCCGACACGATCCAAAGCCGGCTTTCGTACATAAGTTGCTGTAAAGGGCGTTTCATCCAAGCCGACACCGGTAACGGTCAGGGTTTGGTTGGCCGGATCATAGGCTACACTTTCGACGTCATTGGCCAAGTTTGGGTCTATAGTAACTTCTGTGCCCGGGTCCGTTGGGTCCGTCGTTGTTGTTGCAAACGGGTTTCCCCCGCCGCATGCGGACAGCGCGGACGCTGCCGCGAGCCCTAGCCAAAAGCGCCTCATCTGCCTGTACCTCAATATGTTTTATCGTTTTGCGCTACCTTCGGCCGGGGCGGCGCTCTTGTCAATTGAACCGTAAGGATTT
>JBFOLS010000584.1:0-3640 GCA_040830225.1 Leisingera sp. | reverse complement strand
GTGGCACCGTCATAGTTCATCACACAGGTCGAGTTGCCGTGGATGCCCATCTTTTCTTCGATCTTGCCGACGGAAACACTGTTGCGCTCCCCCGGGGAGCCGTCTTCGTTCACCAGGAACTTCGGCACAATGAAGAGGCTGACACCCTTGATGCCCTCCGGCCCGCCGGGGATCTTGGCCAGAACCAGATGCACGATGTTTTCCGCCATGTCGTGCTCGCCGGCGGAGATGAAGATCTTCTGGCCCGAGACCTTGTAGCTGCCATCCGCCTGCGGCTCTGCCTTGGTGCGCATCCGCCCGAGGTCGGGGCCGCCGTGGGGTTCGTGCAGGTTCATAGGGCCGGTCCACTGGCAGCTGACCATATTGGGAAGATAAGTTGCTTTCTGTTCCTCGGTGCCATGCGCCAGAATGGCCGAAGCCGCGCCATGGGTCAGCCCCTGGTTCATGGTAAAGGCCTGGTTGGCAGCAGAGAAAAACTCCCCCACGGCCGTGCCGACCACATATGGCATGTTCTGGCCGCCGAAGGCCTCCGGCATGTCGATACCCGGCCAGCCGCCGTCCTTCATCTGCTCGAAGGCGTCTTTGAAACCTGTTGGCGTATAAACCACACCGTTTTCCAGCCGGCAGCCCTCGGTGTCGCCCACCACGTTCAGCGGATGCAGCACTTCACTGGCGACCTTGCCGGCCTCCTCCAGCACTGCACCGGTGAAGTCCCGCTCCAATTCGCCATATCCCGGCGTGCTGCTGTCGGAGACTTTCAGCACGTCGTGCAGGATGAACTGGGCGTCTTTGGCAGGGGCTGTATAGGCAGGCATCTCGGTCCTCGTCGGGGTTTCTTGTTTCAGGTCGTCTGCAGGGGCAGGGCGGCCTATTCGGCGGCTTTCTCACCGGCCTTCATCGAGATGATCATCTTCTCACCCCAGGCCAGCTGCTCCTTCAGGTCTTCGATGGCTTCCGTCAGCTCCTCGCGCTGGCGTTCCATGTCGGCGAGCCGCTCCTGGGCGATCTCGTAGGTCTTGGTCAGCTGGGTCAACCGCTGCTCGTCCGCATGATAAAGATCCAGCAGCTGGCGGATTTCTTCCAGGCTGAACCCGAACCGTTTGCCGCGCAGGATCAGCTTCAGCCGGGCGCGGTCGCGCTTGGTGAACAGCCGCTTCTGGCCTTCGCGGATCGGGAACAGCAGTTCCTTGGCTTCGTAGAACCGGAGAGTGCGCGGGGTCACGTCAAAGGCCTCGCACATTTCCCGGATGGTCATGGTTTCTTCGGTCATGTTCGTCACTCTTACGGCTTGGTGCAGAAACAAGCTGTGCGCAGTGCGGTCAGCTTGCAAGACTGACTTTACGTTGACGTAAGTTGTACGTTGCGTCACTTTCGGAACTGTGAGGAGTTCGCAAATCGAACATAAAGTGACGCAACGTAATTGGAGCGCAGGCAGCAGAAACGGCCGCTTCCGCACCGGGTTTGAAGCGCAAGCAGGCGAATCCGGCCGCCGGCCGCCCCAACAGAAAACCCCGCCATGGGGCGGGGCTGCGATATTTTCTAACCAGTTGGCAAGGCCAGGCTACTTCAGCAGCGCCCTTGTGCTTTCTCTCAGGGCGCTCAGTTCCTCGATGGCCTCGTTGATCTGCTCGCGCTGTTTTTCCAGCTCAACCAGCTGCCGGTCGGCCATTTCCATAAAGGCATGGTTCTGGGCGTCGTTGCCCTCTTCCTCATAGATCAGCAGCCATTGGCGGATCTCTTCCAGCTGAAAGCCGAACTTGCGCCCGCGCAGGATCAGCTTCATCCGGGCGCGTTCGCGCGCACCGTAAAACCGGGACCGGCCTTCGCGGTCCGGCTGCAGCAATTCGATGTATTCATAGTAGCGCAGCGTCCGTGGCGTGACCTCGAACTCTGCGCACATTTCCTTGAATGACAATCTGTTGTCGGCCATCCATCTTCTCCCTTGCCGGGAACCTATGCACTTGCAGCGAACATGGCAACCTCCCGCGGCGGCACACTTGCGCTTGAGAGCCGCGGGGGCCAAAGATGAAGCAGACAATCCGAAGGGACAGCCATATGGCCGACAAGACAGAGTTCGCGCGCCAGTTCATCGAAGCCATCCCCCATGCCAAGCAACTGGGCATGAAGCTGACTGCAATAGGCGACGCTTCCGCCGAGATCCGCATGGCTTATAACAAGAAGCTGGTGGGCGATCCTGCCACCGGTGTGATCCACGGCGGCGCGGTTTCCGCCCTGATGGACACTTGCTGCGGCGCCGCGGTGATGGCACACCCTTCGGCACCGGGCGGCACTGCCACCATCGACCTGCGCATCGACTATATGCGCCCCGCAACGCCGGGACAGACAATCACCACCCGCGCCACCTGCCACCAGATCACCCGCACCGTGGCCTTTGTCCGCGCCGTGGCCATGGATGAGGACGAAGACCGCCCCGTCGCCACCGCTGCCGGCGCCTTTACCGTGGAGAGCAAGTTTTGAGCCGCCCCCGTCCCGAACCCATTCAGGTTGTCAAGCAGCGCCGCGATGCCGCTTTGTCGGCGCTGGTGGACTCCGTGCCCTATATCCGCTTCCTGAACGTGACCTTCGACCGCCGCGGCGACGAACTGACGGCGCAGTTGAACTTCGATGACAAGCTGATCGGCAACCCTTTCTTGCCCGCAATCCACGGCGGGGTGACAGCGGCCTTCCTGGAAATCACTGCGATGATCACCCTCAACTGGTCGCATCTGTGGCCGCGCATCGAATCCGGTGAACTGGATCCGGCGGAAATGGCCAAGGGCAACCTTCCGCGCCAGCCCAAGACGATCGACTTTACCGTCGACTACCTGCGCTCGGGCCTGCCGCGCGACGCTTATGCGCGGGCGCGGGTGAACCGCTCCGGGCGCCGCTATGCCTCGGTTCATGTGGAAGCCTGGCAGGACCACAAGGACAAGCTCTTTGCCCAGGCGACCGGCCACTTCCTGATGCCGCAGGATCAGAACGGCGAAGGCTGACCCGATGACCAGCGCGGACCCCGACATCACCCACAAACGGGTGCTCAGGATCGCTTTGCCGATTGTGCTGTCCAATGCCACGGTGCCGATCCTGGGTGCTGTGGATACCGGGGTGGTCGGCCAGATGGGCGAGGCTGCCCCGATTGGCGCGGTCGGCATCGGGGCGGTGATCCTGGCGACGATCTATTGGATCTTCGGCTTCCTGCGCATGGGCACCACCGGCCTTGCCGCGCAGGCCCGCGGGGAAGGGGACTGGGCCGAAACCGGCGCGCTCTTGATGCGCGGTCTGCTGCTGGCCTTTGCCGCCGGAGCCGTCTTCATCATCGCGCAATCGGCCGTTTTCTGGGGTGCCTTTGCGCTGGCCCCCGCCAGTGCCGAAGTCGAAGGCCTGGCCCGGGACTACCTGGAGATCCGCATCTGGGGCGCCCCTGCCACTATCGGGCTTTATGCTGTCACCGGCTGGCTGATCGCGGTCGAGCGCACCCGCGGCGTCTTCCTGCTGCAGATCTGGATGAACGGGCTGAACATCGTTTTGGATCTGTGGTTTGTGCTGGGGCTCGGCTGGGGCGTCGAGGGGGTGGCCGCCGCAACTCTGATTGCCGAATGGACCGGGCTGGCCTTTGGCCTGTACCTGTGCCGGGACGCCT
>JBFOLS010000583.1:0-7525 GCA_040830225.1 Leisingera sp. | reverse complement strand
TGCGCTGTTCTAGTCTGAAGATTGGCTGTGCTCTGCAACGGTAGGAGCTTACTCATGTGTCCAATTTTTATTTACGAGTCCGAACCTGGTATCTTTGGGGTGACGTCCCGTTCACCCAACCCAGATTTGCCGAAGACGCAGGAGCCGTGGGAATACGTCAAGACTTTCTATCCTCCTGATGAGAATGAAGAGGCTGACGAAGGCACTTCACCTGAAGACCTGGATGATGATGACCTGGATGATGAAGAACTTATCCGGGAATTTGTCGACAGCATGGACAATGAGGTGTTTGCGCAAGTTATGGATTTCTTGCAACAAGAGGGTTACGTCGTCGTTCAATCCGAGGAGCAAGCCGGTGAAGTGCATCAGTTCCCAACTCAGAACTCGACGGACTGAGACGCGGGAGTCTTGGCTTGGTAAGTACGTCCAACTTTCAGAAGCGTTTTCTTTCAGAATGGCCGGTGTTTCCCTTGTAGGGGGACACTGCCGTCACCGCATTTCGAGGTGAGAAGGCTAATTGGCGCTGCGTGGTGTGTCGGAAGACCGCAATGAACGGTAATCTCCTGGAAAGTTGGTAGAGGTCTTGATGGGTGATCTGATCCAGAACCACCCGGAGGAGATAGCATGCCGTGGCGGGAAAGAGCCGGAAGCTCGGCGCAATGTACAGCGCTCCATTCAGCTCGAATAGCTGGATGCTACATCGGGCAAGGCGGTCACTGATCGCGGAATCATTTCCTCTGCATGACATGGTCATCTGATCAATAGAAAAGGCTTCCACCGATTGTGTGGATAAGTCTGGGGGCCGCTTTGGTGGCAACCGTGTTTTTGCCTTGCGTGCAAAGGTGGTAGTACTGTTTGCCTAAAAATTAGGCGCTGTTAGAGGGTGTTGTTTTTAAAGTGGAAAATCTATCTTATTGCGCCCGAAGGACGAGAATGAATTGAAGGCTTTGTTGCAGGCAGGCAACAAGTGGAGCCGGAATAAGCTTGGTGCATAACTATCCCGATCTGGCTATAGGCCATGTTTAAGTGCCAAAAAGCAATGCGTTACGCTGTCAGTGCCCTGAAACTGAGGCAGTAACGCTGACAAAGGCGAACCCGTCGGGCGGAAGGCCCGGCAATCTCCACAACAGATGGGAAGTCGATCATGGCGCTTACTGCAAAGCAGGAGGCATTTGCTCTGCATTACTTTGAGCAAGGCAATGCCGCAGAAGCCTACCGTCAGTCCTACGACGTTGAAGAAAACGCTCGTGACTCTTGGATCTACGTCGAAGCCTGCCAGTTGCTCGACAACCCTAAGGTAGCCCTAAGGCTCCAGGAGCTTAAGGAACGGGCAAGAGAGCTGGCTATTTTCAACCGCCATCAGGCTCTCGAAGAATTCGAAGCCGCACGACAACTTGCAATGAAGTCGGGCGCCGCTTCTGCGGCGGTATCCGCTGTGAACGGCAAGGTGAAGCTTTTCGGTCTTGAACCAAAGCGGAGTGCGCGTGTCGAGCATACCGGACCAAACGGTGGTCCGATCCGAACTTCTGATGAGAGTAAATCCGAGGCTGAGTTGATTGAGCAAGCACAGAAACTTGGCATCGATCCAGCGGCTCTTGGACTCGTTGGAGGCGCAGAAGAAGAGGACTGACCTCGCGCCGGGCGGCTCTCTGCTGCCTTTCGCGACCTGGTTCTTTCCCGAACGAGAGGGGATGGCCCTCCTGATCGGGCCGCATCACCGTGTGCTGTCCCGAACGCTGGACCGGGTGCTCCGGGGCGAGATTTCCCGGCTGATCATCACCCTGCCGCCCGGGTACACCAAGACCGAATTCGCGGTGGTCAACTTCATCGCCAAGGGGTTCCAGATCAATCCGAAGGCGCGGTTCATCCACGCCACGTTCTCGGATGACCTGGCGCGCGAGAACAGCGACAAAGTGAAGTCGCTCATTGAGACTGAGGCCTTCCAGGTGCTGGCCCAGGTTTCGATCAGGACGGACAGCAAGGCCAAGGACCGCTGGAAGACGGCTGAGGGCGGCGGGCTTCTGGCAAAGGCAGCCGGCGGGCCGATCACCGGTTTCCGGGCTGGGTACATGGACAAGGACAAGTTCACCGGCGCGTTGGTGGTGGATGATCCTCTCAAGCCGGATGATGCTTTCAGCCCGAAGAAGCGGGAGAACGTGAACCGGCGGGCAACCAACACTTTCCGCAGCCGTCTGGCGCATGAAGGCGTGCCGATTATCGCCATCATGCAGCGCCTGCACGACGATGACTTCGCCGGCCACCTGCTGAGGGGCGGCACCGGGGAGACCTGGCACCACCTTGATTTGCCGGTGCTGATTGAGTCCGGCATGGAATACCCGCCCGAATGGACGCATGGGGAGCCAATTGACCACGGCCTGCCGCCTGGGCCGCTCTGGGCAGAGAAGCACACCGAGGCGGAGATCGAAGTCCTCAAGGCCGACGCCTACACCTACAACAGCCAGTACCGGCAGCGCCCCACCAACATCGAGGGCGCCCTGTTCAACATGGATGGATTTGGCGAGTGGCGCGAGCTGCCGCCGATGGAGTTCACCCGGATCTACGCAGACACCGCGCAGAAGACCGCGGAACGGAACGACTACTCGGTGTTTCAGCTCTGGGGCAAAGCGAAAGCTGGCGGCATCTACCTGATCGACCAGGTGCGCGGGAAATGGCTGGCGCCACAGCTGGAGGCAACGGCCCGCACCTTCTGGTCAAAGGCTGTCAGTGATGGCTGGCAGCCGCGGGGCATGAAGATCGAAGACAAGGTTTCGGGAACAGGCCTGATCCAGTCTCTCAATATGGCCCAGCCGGGCAAGCAGCTGATCCCGGTAGAGGGGATACAGCGCGACAAGGACAAATACACCCGGGGCCTGGACGCGGCGCCGTGGATTGCGACCGGGCACGTTCATGTGCCCGCCGACAAGGAATGGACGCCAACGCTCAAGGCAGAGCTGCAGGCATTCGATGGGCTGGGCACCGGTCACGATGACCAGGTGGACCCGCTCATGGATGCCATCGCCGACATGCTGAACACTGGGCAATTCTCCTGGGAGGGCGCGCTTTGAGAAAGCCGCGATACCGCCGCACCGCCGATGGCGGAACGGTACTCATGCACGACGGTCTACAGAACGTGGTTTCTGGCATGGGCACCAGCCGGGACAAGGCCGCTGGGGCAGCCTATGTGCTTTCGCTGCTGACCGATGATCAGATCGAGGCAGCCTACCGCACCTCCTATCTGGCTCAGAGGATCATCGACGTTCCGGCCGAGGACGCCGGGCGGGAATGGCGGGAATGGAAGGCCAAGGAAGCACAGATCACCCTGCTAGAGGCCGAGGAGAAGCGGCTGGGGCTGCAGGGCAAGCTGATCGAAACCATCAAGGCTGCTCGGTGCTGGGGCGGCGGGGCTATCCTCATCGGTGATGGAACCGACGATCTGTCCCAGGTTCTGAAGCCGGAGAGCATTGGCAGGGGCGGGCTCAAGTACCTCACTGTTATGCGCCGCCAGGAATTGACCCCGGGCGAACTGGAGGATGACCCTCGCAAGCCTGGATACAAGCGGCCCAAGCACTACAGCATCAGCACGCCGGAGGGTGCCATCCCGATCCATCCGTCGCGTCTGGTAATCCTGCGCGGCAAGATCGCCCCCGGCGGCAACATCATCCAGACCGACGGCTGGGGCGACAGCGTGCTGAACACCGTCCTGTCAGCCGTGCAGCGCGACGACTCCGCTTCTGCCAACGCCGAGAGCCTGATGTACGAGGCAAAGGTGGATGTGATGAAGGTCAAGGGATTGACCGAGAACCTGCGCAGCCGCGGCGTTGAATACGAACAGCTGCTGCTCCGCAGGTTCCAGCTGGCCAGCATCGCCAAGGGTATCAACGGCGCTCTGCTGCTGGATGAGGACGAGGGTTACGAGCAGAAAAGCGCGTCTTTCAGCGGCATTCCGGATCTGCTGGACAAGTTCGCCCAGCGAGTGAGCGCGGCCGCCGGCATCCCGATGACCCGACTGTTCGGCATGTCCCCAGGCGGGCTGAATTCGACCGGCGACAACGATGTGCGCGGCTACTACGACCTCGTGAAGGTGCATCAGACCCTCTGGATCGACCCGGAGCTGCACATCCTCAACGAATGCCTGATCCGCTCGGCCTTGGGAACTCGCCCGCCGGAGATCCACTACGCATGGCGCCCCCTGTGGCAGCTGAGCGAGAAGGAGATCGCCGAGAACGCCGACAAGCTCATGAGCGCCCTGGAGAAGCTGGAGCGCATGGGCGGCACGCCACCGGAGGCGATCAGCAAGGCCGCAGTCAACGCCCTGACCGAGAATGGCGCATTCCCGGGCCTTGAAGCCTATGCGGAACAGTTTGGCACAGGTGAACCAGATGAGGACGACGCTGCCGCGGCTCTCGGAGATCAGGTCAGAAAATACTGCAAAGAAGGAACGGAAGGGGCATGAGCGAATTTCAGTTCTCCGACAGCGCCACGCTGAGCGGCACCCGCAAGCTGCAGGACGGCTATCTGATCACCGAAGCCTTTGCGGTCCGCACCGGCATTCAGCACTACAGCGGCGCCGAGGTCGGGCTGGATGACAAGGACGTAGTGCGCGTCTATCGGCCAGAAGATGAGGTGAAGGCACCGGCCAGCCTTGCCACGTTCAGTCACGCGCCGCTCACCATGGGACACCCGAAGCGGGTCACTTCCGACAACTGGGCGGACCTGGCCAAAGGAGAGGTGTCCACCGAGGCCAAGTGGGAAGACGGCAAGATAAAGCTGCCGCTGATCATCAAGGACGCTGCGGCCATTGCCGCTGTTGAAGCAGGAACCCGCGAACTCTCAGCCGGCTATGTCTGCCAGCTGGAATTCAAGGACGGAGTGACCCCAGGCGGGGAAGCATATGACGCAATCCAGCGGAACATCCGAGTAAACCACCTCGCAATCGTGCCGAAGGGCCGGGCGGGGTCCGAATGCCGCATCGGCGACGGTGCGGACACCTGGGGCGCGGCCCCGATCACCCTGGACAGCAAGGAGGAATATTCCATGTCCAACCAGACCCTGATGGTGGTTCTGGGCGATAAGGCCGTGTCGGTCGCCGCCGCAGATGCCCCAGCACTTGAAGCGTTCAAGGCCGCGTCGGTCAAAGCGCTTCAGGACGCACAGGATGCCCACAAGGTGGCCCTGGATGCCAAAGACGCCGAACTGGCGAAGAAAGACGCCCAGATCGATGATCTGAAAGGCAAGGTGTTGTCTGATGCTGATATCGACAAGCGGGTTGCCGCCCGTACCCAGCTGCTGGGCGACGCGGCCAAGGTCGCCAAGGACGTCAAAACCGAAGGCTTGTCCGATGCCGCCATCCGCAAGGCCGTGGTTTCGGCCAAGCTGGGTGATGACGCCCTCAAGGACAAGTCCGACGCCTACATCGAGGCTCGTTTCGATGCCCTGGTTGAAGCGGCCGACGCTGCCAAGCCTGACCAGTTCGCCGACGCCATGCAGTCCGGCGTCATCCACGATGGCGGCATGTCCGAGGCCGACAAGGCCTATCAGGACAGCCTGCAAGAAATGAGCGACGCCTGGAAGGGCGGTGCAGAGCAGAAGGGGGCATAAGCGATGGCTGTGCAGACCAACTATGCGGCCAGCATGGCCACGGCTTATGCGGGCATGATCGCCAGCACCGAGCCGAACGAGCTGATTTCCCGCAATGTGGAAGCCGCGGCGGGCATCGGCTTCGCTGTTCCGGTGATCCAAGGCTCCGATGACAACGGTTGTGACGTGGTTTCGGCCGCCTCGGATGCTGTGGTCGGCATCACCGTGCGCGACCAGTCCGTCACCGGCGACAAATTTGCCCAGTACGATTCCGCTCTGCTGATCCGCAAGGGGCCGCTCTGGGTGACAGTGACCGACGCTGGCGGCGTTGCTGCAGGCGATGACGTCTGGGTCAAGGTGGCTGACGGCACCTTCTCCAACGCCGATGCCGGTGCCAGCGGCTCCATCAAGCTGCCCGGGTGCCGCTGGGAAACCAGCGCGGCTAACGGGGAACTCGCGCAGATCCGCGTCAATCTCGATGTTCCGGCTGAAGCCGGCGCTGCCTAAGGAGGCCGATCCATGAACATGACCACCCAACAGTTCAACGACGCCATGCAGGCCTCGCTGGGCTTCGCGGTAAAGCAGACCTCACATATCGAGGCTGGTGTTTACCGCACCAAGTACCCGGAACTGAACTATGCCGAGCTGGTTCCTGTGGACACCAACGCTGGCGAGTTCGTCAAATCCGTGACCTACTACTCGCTGGATGGTGCAGGCCAAGCCAAATGGCTGAATGGCAACGGCAAGGATGTGCCGGTCGTGGGCGCCCAGATGGGGCAGCACGAAACAGCCGTGCATGCCGCTGGCATCGGCTACAGCTTCGGTTTCGAAGAGGTGAACCAGGCGCGCCTGCTGGGCATCCCGCTGGACGGCGAGAAAGCCCGCCTTGCCCGCCGCGCCTATGAGGAAATGTGCTACACCGTCGCGCTGAGCGGCGATGCGGACAAGAACTTCCAAGGCCTCTACAACTACACCGGCGTCCCGCAGGTCTCGGTGGCAGCAGACGGCAACGAAAACGGTGGCACCAACGATACGGAATGGGCGAAGAAGACCCCGGACCAAATCATCCGCGACGTGAACGACCTCCTGACTGGTGTGGTGACTGCCACCAAGGAAACGGAACTGGCTGATACGCTGATCCTGCCCACCGAGCGGTTCAATTACATCGCATCGACGCGTCTCACCGACACGGACATGACCATCCTGGAGTTCATTCAGAAGGCCAACGTCTACACGGCTCAGACCGGGCGGCCGCTGACCATTCGCGGCAAACGCGGCCTGCTCACTGCAGGTTCCGGGGGCACTGCCCGGATGATTGCCTACCGCCGCGCGCCGGACGTGCTGAAAATGCACATCCCGATGGTTCACCGGTTCTTCCCGGTTCAGATCGAAGGCTTCCAGTTCACCATCCCGGGCATGTTCCGCCTCGGCGGCCTGGATATTCGCCTGCCCAAGGCCGTCAGCTACGGCGACGGCATCTAACCGCAACGCGGGGCCGGGTGACTGGCCCTACAACCCATCAGGAGGTGACCCATGAAGGTTCACAACACCACCCAGGGTGATCTGGGTCTTGGTTCCGGCTTCATTGTCCGCGCGGGCGGATCGCTGGAGATTGAAGAGGAGCAGATGGAAAAGCTGCTCAACAGCAAGGTCGTGCGCGCTTGGGCGAATGCCGGCTGGATCTTGCCCGATGGCGAGCTGATGCAGGTCAAGGCAGACCGCGCAGTTCCCGGGCCAGAGGCAATCAAGCGCTATCTTGCCGTCGTTGATGCGATCAAGGCGCTGGACCCGGAAACCGGTTTCACCCAGTCGGGCAAACCTGAGGTTGACGCCGTCAACAAGGCACTGCCGGAAGGCATGGAGCCCATTGACGCTGCCGAGCGGGATGCGGTCTGGGCAACCATTCCCCAGGAATGACCCCTCGGGCACAGCGCGGGCCTTCGGGCCC
>JBFOLS010000582.1:0-5558 GCA_040830225.1 Leisingera sp. | reverse complement strand
TGCATCGAATCCGGCGCCCGCAGCCCCTTCACCATGCCGACAACGACGGGGAAGAAACTGAGGTAAGCAGAGATCACCGCCTTGGGGATGATCCCCTGTACCCCGATGGAATAAAGCACCACGATGATCATCGGCGCCAACGCGATGATCGGGATAGTCTGGCTGACAATCGCCCAAGGCATCACCGACATATCCATGACACGGCTGTGCACGATTCCCACCGCCAGCAAGATGCCGAGGCCGGTACCGATGGCAAACCCCAGCAGCGTCGCCGACAGCGTTACCTGCGCATGATAGATCAGGCTGCGTTTTGAAGTGATTTTCTTCTCAACCGTGGTCTTCCAAAGCTCAACCGCGACCTGATGCGGCGCCGGCAGCCGCGGGCGCTCCTGCACCCAGGTATCGCCGATGGCAAATGTGTTTGTCGCCACCAGGCCGATTTCACTCATGTCCCGGCGCACTTTGGGTGTCGCGGGGGTGACTTCGGCCCCTGCCCGCTCTGCCGCATCCAGAACACCCTTGATGTTCATCGGAACGCAGGCCGCGTACCACAGGGCGATGATGGCGGCGAGCACAGTGAGGACTGCAACTAGGCTTTTCATGTCTGCCACTCCATCCGGATTTCCGGCAGCTGATTAGACGGCCCGGAATCGTATGGGCCAGCCTCTACAAAGCCCTCCCGCTTATAAAACCTCTGCGCAGGCAGATTGCGTTCCTGAGTGGTCAGCCACAGGGTGTCGCGCCCGGCTTTAACATGATCCAACAGGGCCTTGCCGATGCCGGTGCCGCGCTCACTACAATAGAGCATTCCAATTCTCAGCGCTTTGGGATCAAACGACAAATACCCTTTGACCGGCTCGCCCGACACCCAGATTTCCCGGCTCGGCATCACTGTCCGAATGAAGTCTTCCGTGTCCTTCAGGCTGTAGGTGTCCGGCACCCAATCGGTTGCGGATTCCCAATCAAAAATGATCTGCGCCATTGCGGGGATGTCGGCCTCCGTTGCCCTTCTGACTGGCGTATCAGTCATCGCCATGCCCCGCCCTGAGGCCTTCGCGCACCCGGTGGGCAATCTCGATGAACTCCGGGCTGTCGCGGATATCGAGCGGCCGTTCCTTGGGCAAGGTGCTGTCGATCACGTCATGGATCCGCCCCGGCCGCGGCGACATCACAACGATCTTGGTCGACAGATACACCGCCTCCGGGATCGAGTGGGTGACAAAGCCAATGGTCTTGTTGGTCCGCGCCCACAGCTTCAAGAGCTGCTCGTTCAGGTGATCGCGCACGATCTCGTCCAGCGCCCCGAAGGGTTCGTCCATCAAGAGGATGTCAGCATCGAACGCCAGCGCCCGCGCGATGGAGGCCCGCTGCTGCATGCCGCCTGACAGCTGCCAGGGGAACTTGCCGCCAAAGCCAGACAATTCAACAAGTTCAAGGACTTGGCTAACACGCTTCTCCTGCTCAGCTTTGGAATATCCCATGATCTCCAGCGGCAGCTTGATGTTCTTGGCAATGGTGCGCCACGGGTAGAGCCCTGCCGCCTGAAACACATAGCCGTAAGCCCGGTTCCGGCGTGCCTCATCCGGGGTCATGCCGTTCACGCTCAGGCTGCCGCCCGTGGGCGTCTCCAGCGCTGCGATACAGCGCAAAAAAGTGGTCTTGCCGCAACCGGAGGGTCCAATGAAGGAGACAAAGTCGCCCTTGTTGATCTCCAGGCTCACATCCTTCAGCGCGTGCACCGGACCGTCATTGGTCTCAAACGTCAGATCCAGGTTCTTTGCCTCGATCACGCAGTCTGCTGTGGATGGGGCGGAAGCGGCGGCCTCGGGTCGGATTGCCTGGGTGGTCGTTTCCATATTCATATCTTTGCCTTGATTTCATACAGGAAACCGGGCCGCCATTCATGGCAGCCCGCCCCTGATTTACACGCCTGTCGCCGGGATGCCGGTGCGCTCCACCGGACGCGGGGCGGTCAGCTCTTTCCAGGTCGACAGCGCCTTGTTCACGGTGGTGTTGGCCTCGCGGGAGACGAACTTGCCGTGACCCTCCTGGCAGCGGATCTCACCGTCATGCACCGCCACATGCCCGCGGGTCAGGGTAAAGCGCGGCAGGCCTTTCACCTCATGCCCCTCGAACACATTGTAGTCGATCGAGGACTGCTGGGTTCCAGCCGAGATGGTCTTGGTCTTTGCCGGGTCCCAAACGACCAGATCAGCATCGGCGCCAACAAGAACCGCACCTTTTTTCGGGTAGCAGTTCAGGATCTTGGCGATGTTGGTGGAGGTAACTGCCACAAATTCGTTCGGGGTCAGGCGGCCGGTTTCAACGCCGTGGGTCCAGAGCATCGGCATCCGGTCCTCCAGGCCGCCGGTGCCGTTCGGGATCTTGGTGAAATCGCCGACCCCAGAACGTTTCTGCTCAGTGGTGAAGGCGCAATGGTCAGTGGCCACCACCGACAGCGAACCCGACTGCAGACCGGCCCAGAGGCTGTCCTGATGCTGCTTGTTGCGGAACGGCGGCGACATCACCCGGCGGGCGGCGTGATCCCAATCCTTGTTGAAATACTCGCTCTCATCCAGGGTCAGATGCTGGATCAAGGGCTCGCCCCAAACCCGTTTGCCCTGCATCCGGGCGCGGCGGATGGCCTCGTGGCTGTCCTCGCAGGAGGTATGCACCACATAAAGCGGCACGCCCGCCATATCGGCAATCATGATGGCCCGGTTGGTGGCTTCGCCCTCAACCTGCGGCGGCCGGGAATAGGCGTGCCCTTCAGGGCCGTTGTTGCCCTCTGCCAGCAGCTTGGCGGACAGTTCTGCAACCACATCGCCGTTTTCTGCATGCACCATGGCGATACCGCCCAGTTCCGCAAGCCGCTGGAACGATGCGTAAAGCTCATCATCATTCACCATCAGCGCGCCCTTGTAGGCCATGAAGTGCTTGAAGGTGTTGATGCCGCGCTGCTGAATCACGGTCTTGATGTCGTCAAAGACCTGCTCGCCCCACCAGGTGACCGCCATGTGGAAGGAGTAATCGCAATTGGCACGGGTGGATTTGTTGTCCCAGCGCTTCAGCGCGTCCAGCAGGCTTTCGCCCGGGTTTGGCAGCGCAAAATCCACCACCATTGTGGTGCCGCCTGCCAGGCCTGCGCGGGTTCCGCTTTCAAAATCATCGGAACTGTAGGTGCCCATGAAGGGCATCTCCAAATGCGTATGCGGATCTATCCCGCCCGGCATCACGTAGCAGCCGGTGGCGTCGAGTTCCTCATCGCCTTTGAGCCCCTGTCCGATCTGAGTGATGATCCCGTTCTCGATCAGCACATCCGCCTTATAGGTCAGATCGGCAGTGACAATAGTGCCGTTTCGGATGACTTTACTCATGATTGCAACTCCCTGAATTGGGGCGTCTTTTCACGCCTCCACTTGTCTCTTCCGCTGTCTGGCGCAGCCTATTCATCTTTCCGGAAACACTCCGGGGGAGCGGCCCGAAGGGCCGCGGGGGCAGCGCCCCCTATTCGACAATCTCTGCGGTCTCGACCACCGCATGGAACAGCACATTGGCGCCGGCCTCGGCCCATTCCTTGCTGATCTCCTCGGCCTCATTGTGGCTGAGGCCATCGACACAGGGGCACATCACCATGGCCGTTGGCGCCACCCGGTTGATCCAGCAGGCATCGTGGCCCGCGCCAGAAATGATATCGAGGTGCGAAAAGCCCAGCCGCTCCGCCGCATTGCGCACCGCAGTGACACAGCCCGCGTCAAAGGCTACCGGGTCAAATCCGCCGACTTTCTCGAATTCGATTTCGACCCCCATTGCTTCGGCAATCTGACCGCCCTTTTCACGCAGCTGATTTTCCATATCGGTGATCACGTCCAGATCCGGGCTGCGGAAATCGACGGTGAACACAACCTTGCCCGGGATCACATTGCGCGAATTCGGATAGACGTCGATGTGGCCGGCCGCACCTACTGCATGGGGTGCGTGGCCCCAGGCGATTTCGTCCACGGTTTCCAGGATCCGCGCCATGGCAAGCCCAGCATTGCGGCGCATCGGCATCGGCGTGGAGCCGGTGTGGGCATCCTTGCCGGTGATCGTCACCTGGGTCCAGCTGAGCCCCTGCCCGTGGGTCACCACACCGATATCCTTGCCTTCGGCCTCCAGGATCGGCCCCTGTTCGATGTGCAGCTCAAAGAATGCATGCATCTTGCGGGCGCCGGTTTCCTCATCGCCGCGCCAGCCGATGCGGCTCAGCTCATCTCCGAATTTCTTGCCCTCGGCATCTTCCCGGCCGTAGGCCCAGTCCTGAGTGTGAATGCCGGCAAAGACACCGGAAGACAGCATTGCCGGGGCAAAGCGAGTCCCCTCTTCATTGGTGAAGTTGGTGACCACAATCGGATGTTTGGTCTTGATGTTCATATCGTTGAGCGAACGGATCAGTTCCAGCCCCCCCAGCACACCCAGCACCCCGTCATATTTGCCGCCGGTCGGCTGGGTGTCTAAGTGGGACCCGACATAGACGGGCAGCGCGTCCGGATCGGTGCCAGCGCGCATGGCAAACATGTTGCCCATCTGGTCCAGCCCCATGGTGCAGCCTTCAGCCTTGCACCACTTCTCGAACAATGCACGGCCTTCGCCGTCTTCGTTTGTCAGCGTCTGGCGGTTGTTGCCGCCGGCAACACCGGGGCCGATCTTGGCCATCTCCATCAGGCTGTCCCACAGCCTGTCGCCATTGATTTTCAGATTCTGTCCAAGCGACGTCATCAAGAGCTTCCTTCCCTGTTCACCCGTCTGTGCGGGCTTCGGCCGGCGTTTTCGCCGTTTCCGGTGGCTTTGAGTGCTGGCCCGTCACTGCTCCGGTTCACCTGGATCCGGCCAATGATTTGACCAACTGGTCAAACTCACGCTATCACGGGTTCACACTCAGTCAAGAAATTGCCGCACGCCTCTTGAAAAAAACGGCCCTTTTGCCGGAAATAGGTGAAATTCCGCGCCTCGGCTGACAGGAGCGGTAAAAAACAGACAAGGACGGACATGCCCGCAGACCGCGCGCCCACCCGAATTCAGAAGAAGAATCGCGCCGCCATTCTGGAGGCTGCGCTGGATGTTTTCTCCAGCCACGGCTTCCGCGGCTCCACCGTGGACCAGATTGCCAAGGCAGCGGGATTGTCAAAGCCGAACCTGCTTTACTACTTCCCCTCCAAGGAGGCGATCTTCAACGAACTGATGGCGGGGCTTCTGGACACCTGGCTTGATCCGCTGCGGGCACTTGACCCGGAGGGAGAGCCGCTGGAAGAAATCCTTGCCTACGTGCAGCGGAAACTGCAGATGAGCCGGGATTTTCCGCGCGAAAGCCGTCTGTACGCCAATGAAATCGTGCAGGGCGCGCCCCGGCTGCACGATGTCATTGCAAGCGATCTGAACGTGCTGGTGGAGGAAAAAGCGCAGCTGCTGCAGGAGTGGATGGATGCCGGCCGGATCAACCGGGCGCATCCGAAGCATCTGTTGTTTTCGATCTGGTCGCTGACCCAGCACTATGCGGATTTTGATGCGCAGGTACGCAC
>JBFOLS010000581.1:0-4151 GCA_040830225.1 Leisingera sp. | reverse complement strand
TCACGGCCCTTGCATTGGCAGGGGCCGCTGTCCTCAGCGCCTGTGCGCAGCAAGAAGAGGAAGTGGTCTACAGCAGCCCGGAAGAGGCGTTCTGCGTGCAGAGCGGCGGCAGCTATGTGCTGCGCAGCGGCAAGGCGGGCACCATCGGCGTCTGTATTCTGCCCGACGGCCAGGAGCGCGATGCGCTGGCCTATTACCGGGAGAACAACCCGGCCTGAGCCGGCGCTTCATGCTGCCATCAAAAAAGCCGCTGCGGGTTTTGCAGCGGCTTCTTCATTTGGATAGCTGGGACAGCGGTCTGGATTAGTTGTCCAGGCTGTCCAGATAAGCGATCAGGTTCACGCGGTCTTTCTGCTTCTTCAGACCGGAGAACGACATGGTGGTGCCCGAGGCGTAGGCCGACGGCTTGGCCAGGAAGGCGTCCAGCTCTTCTGCGGTCCAGGCCTTGTCGGCCATGCCGGTCAGAGCGCCGGAGTAGCCAAAGCCCGGAGCAGCGGCGATACCGCGGCCAACCACGCCGTACAGGAACGGGCCGGTCGAGTTCGCGCCGTCATCCAGCTTGTGGCAGGCGGAGCATTTCTTGAAAACTTTTGCGCCTTTGGCAACATCGGCGGAGGCCATCAGCTCTTCAAAGCTGACTTCCGGTTCATCGCTGGCGGCTTCGGCCGAGGCGACTTCGATCACATAGGCGGCCTCACCATGGCTGTCCACGTGATACAGGCCCTCGGCGGCCCATTTGCCCAGCAGGAGAACCAGGAACGCGCCGCAAACGCCTGCGGTCGCTTTGGTAAGGGTCATTGTGTCAAACATGAATCGCGGGTCCATTTAGCTGTCTGACGGGGTGTCTAAGGCTTCCCCTCTCAAGTGGCAAGGTATAGACAGCGCGACGAAACGCCCAATTGTTGAAGTTTTGCACCGGGAACACACCTTATGACCCGCAAGATCGCCATTCAGGGGGAGCTGGGCTCCTACAGCCACGAAGCCTGCCGCAACGCGCGCCATGATATGGAGGTGCTGCCCTGCCGCACTTTCGAAGACACGATCGAAGCGGTGAAGAGCGGCGCGGCCGAGCAGGCGATGCTGCCGGTGGAGAACTCCACCTACGGCCGGGTCGCCGACATTCACCGGCTGTTGCCGCACAGCGGGCTGCATATCATCGACGAGGCCTTTGTGCGGGTGCATATCAATGTGCTGGGGGTGCCGGGCGCAAAACTCGAGGACATCCGCGAGGCACGCTCGCATCTGGTGCTGCTGCCGCAATGCGGCACCTTCCTGCGCGAGCACGGCATCACCGGCCGGGTCAGCCCCGACAATGCGCGGGCGGCGCGCGATGTGGCCGATGCCGGCGACAAGCATGTGGCGGCGCTGGCCAGCGAGCTGGCGGGCGAAATCTACGGGCTGGAGGTGCTGGCCCGCCATATCGAGGACAACGGCGACAACACCACCCGCTTCCTGATCATGTCTCCGGAGCCCAACTACACCCGCCGAGGCGCCCACAACATGATCACAAGCTTTGTGTTCCAGGTGCGCAACATCCCGGCGGCGCTCTACAAGGCGATGGGCGGCTTTGCCACCAATGGCATCAACATGACCAAACTGGAAAGCTACATGGTGGACGGCTCATTCACCGCCACCCAGTTTTATGCGGATATCGAAGGCCACCCCGACGACCCGCATGTCCAGCTGGCGATGGACGAACTGAGCTATTTCACCACCAATGTGGAAATTCTCGGCGTCTATCCGGCGGACAACGGCCGGTTCTGAAGCCGGCAGCCGACAGGGGCTTTGCCCCTCTTGGCCTCAGGGCCAATTCACCCCAGGGTATTTCCGGCCAGAAAGAAGCCGCATCCCGCCGCGCGTCAGCGCGGCGCCGGGCCCAACGGCGAAGGAGCAATCCTTGATTGCACCTGGAGCAGGCGGGAGACGCCCCGTTGCGGTTCTGTTCAGAGGAAAATCAAGTGAGAGGCTGGACATCGACCCAAGCGGGGCTCGTTGTGGCTGCTTCCTTCCGGATCTGACCAGGTTGGCGAGGCGCTTGCCCGCGCCAACCTCTCGAATCCCGTATAGGCGGCGGCGGCAGGATTGGCAATAGGCCTGCCCGCTTTGCCGCCGGGATCAAATTTGCCACAAGGATCAAAGCTGCAGATCAAGCTGCAGGAAACCGCGGCTGCTGTGCCCGCTTGGCGCCGCCAGCCCGCCCGGCAGCTCGTCAAGGTATGCAGCCGCCCCGGGGCCGGTGACCGCGACGGCACGGGTGCCGGGCAGAGATGCCAGCCGCCAGGGATAAGGGGTTTCCGCCAGCGGATCGGCAGGCAGCCGGCCCGCGATGTAGTCGCGCACCGCATCGCGGATCCGCATCTGCGGCAGCGGCAGCTGCTCTGCCTCCTGCAGCATCCGGAAACTGCCGCCGCCGCTGACGCGGTAGCTGTTGGCAGCAACTGCAAACCGCTGCTCCGGCCTTACCGGCTGGCCGTTCCAGGACAAGCTCTGAATGCGCTGCGCCGCCGGATTGATCCGCTCGCCTGCTGCCGAGAACCGCGGCGGCTGCGACACGTCGATCCGGTAGCTCAGCCCGAAAATAACATCAAAATTGTGCCCCGCCCGCTGGGGATCGACCAGCAGCTGCCCTGAACTGCCCGGTGCCACCTGGCTGAACAGGCCGGCCGACATTTCCAGCCAGTCCAGCAATTGGACGCCGCTCACCGCGATAACCCGCAGTTCGTTTGGGAAAATCTGCAGATCGGCAATATTGCGGGCCGTGAGCTTTCCCGGAGCGATGTCAGTGTAGAACTGCGGCCCCGAGCGGCCGCCGAACTTGCACGGCGCTGCGGAGGAAAGCAGCGGCAGCCCTTCCGCGGCAGAGCCCCGCAAGAGCGGCCGCACGGCGGCTGCCTGGGCGCTGCTGACAAGAGCCAGCCCGCGGTCCGGTGCAAAGAAGGTGAAATAGGAATGCATCGCCACCGAGCTGAAGCCGGCCGGCTGGCGCATCCGCTGGAGAGTCCCGGCATGGTCAGCGGCCAATGCCCGTCTGAACTCCGGCTCCTCTTCCGCCAGCGGCACGGTTGCGCCGTCCGTACCCTTCTGCACCACCGGCTGCAGGCCGGCGCTGCCGCCCCCTGCCTTCCAGCCCGCACCGGTATATTCCAGTTCCAGGCTGATCACACCGAGATGCGAGCCATGCGCGCCTGGCATCACCACCGGCTTGGAAAACTCATGCACCGCGTCCGGCAGCGCCAGATGAGTATGACCGCCCACCACCGCATCAATCTCCGCGATTGCTGCCAGCTCTGCCAGAGCGTTTTCGCTGAGATCGGCGCCGGACCTGACCGCAAGGCCGGTGTGGGCCAGCGCCAGAACCAGATCGCAGCCCTTTTCTTTAAGCTGACGCGCCTGGACTGCCGCCGTTTCCACGATGCCGCCGGCCGCCAGCTGCCTCTGCAGCGACGGGCCGCACCAGGCCAGCGTCTGCGGCGGCAGCACCGAGAACAGGCCGATCCGCACCGGCGGCAGCCCCGGGCAGCCCGGGATCTGCCGCTCCAGCACCGCCGAAGGTGTGAACGGCAGCGGTGCCCCCGGCTGCCGCCCTGTCAGGTTTGAACACAGCACCGGACAGGGCACATCCTTCAGAACGCCCGCCAGCGCCTGCAGGCCGAAATCGAAATCATGATTGCCAAGGCCCACCGCATCGTATTCCAGCACCTGAAAGGCGCGTGCCAGCGGATGCACCCCCTTGGTTTCGGGGGCGATATCGCCCAGAGGCGAGCCCTGGATCCCGTCACCATTGTCCACCAGGATGCAGGCTGCGCCCTCTAGCGCTGCTTTTTGCCGCTCCCGGGCAATGAGGCTGGCCACACGCGACAGCCCGATTGCCGGGTCGGGCCGGTCAGCGTAATAGTCATAGCTCAGCAGATTGCAGTGCAGGTCCGTCGTGGCCAGCACACGCAGCACCCCGGCAGGCCGGGCTTCAGGAGCCTCCGCCCTGCCTGTCATGTGTGAACTTCTGCTGACACCGCCTGCCCGCCGCTCCTTCCTGCACCATACAGCGCCACTCAGCGCCATTGATTTTCGCCGCCATTTGAATCAGCGTTTTAACGATTTGCAAAGAAACCTTTGTGCCGCATTTGAATTTTTCTTAACGCAGCGGCAGGACC
>JBFOLS010000580.1:0-7528 GCA_040830225.1 Leisingera sp. | reverse complement strand
CCGCCCGGGGTTCGGCCCAGACGCTTCCCGCACTCCACCCCCCCCCGGGGCGCCGCACTCAAAGCGCCGGCCGCGGGGCGGGCCGAGGAAGTGGGGGCGGGTTTCCCCAACCCCGCCCGGGGGCCCTTTTCCCTCCCCCCGCCGCTTCATGTGGCTGTGGCCGGTTTTCCAGTAGTCTGCGGTGACGCCGTTCTTCTGCAGCTCAGGGTCCGAGGCAAACAGGCCGGTGGACTTCACATCTGCCACAAAGGTGGAGTTCGGGTGCAGCTTCGACAGGTCGCGGGCCATGATCACGCCCACCTTGTCGGCAAAGATCTCCTCGCCCTCATCATCGACCACGCCGCAGCGGTCGCCGTCGCCGTCAAAGCCAAGCGCCAGATCGGCGCCCGAGGCCTTTACGCTGGCGGACATGTCATGCAGCATTTCCATGGCTTCGGGGTTCGGGTTGTAATTCGGGAAGGTGTAGTCGAGCCGGTTGTGGCTCTCGACCACCTCGACGCCGATGCGCTTGAAAAGCTCCGGCGCAAAGGCCGCCGCGGTGCCGTTGCCGGTGGCACAGACCACTTTCAGCGGGCGGGACATTTTGAAATCGCCGACCAGATCGTCGATATGGGCTTCCTTGACCCCGTCCACGAATTCGTAGGATCCGCCCGGGTGCGGCCGGCCTTCGCCGTTCAGCACGATGTCGCGCAGCTCGCCCATCTCATCCGGGCCGTGGGTCAGCGGGCGGTCAAAGCCCATCTTGACGCCGGTCCAGCCGTTCGGGTTGTGCGAGGCGGTGACCATGGCGACTGCGGGCACATCCAGGTGGAACTGGGCAAAATAGGCCATCGGCGACAGCGCGGGGCCGATGTCCTTGACCTGAATGCCAGCCTGCATCAGGCCCAGGATCAGCGCGTTCTTGATCGCCAGCGAATAGTCGCGGTAGTCGTTGCCGACCGCGATCACCGGCGCGATGCCCCTCTTGCGCATCTGGGTGCCGAGGCCGAGGCCCAGGGCGGTCATGCCGGGCAGGTTGATCTCTTCGGGGTATTTCCAGCGCGCGTCATACTCACGGAAGCCCGTGGGCTTGATCATCGCGTCGCGCAGAAAGCTCCAGGTGTTCGGGGTCACCTCGGACAGGGGTTTGGTCATGTCGAAATCTCTTGTTTAAATGCTGATCGGATTGGCCTTGGCCAATGCATCAAAGGCCATCAGTGTTTCAATCAGCTGCGGCATCTGATCCAGGTAGATCATGTTCGGTCCGTCGCAGGGGGCGTTGTCCGGATCCTGGTGGGTTTCGGTGAAGACCGCGCCGATGCCGGTGGCCACCGCAGCCCGGGCCAGAACCGGGGCAAATTCGCGCTGGCCGCCGGAGGAGCCGCCAAGGCCGCCGGGCTGTGCCACCGCGTGGGTTGCGTCCATCACCACCGGATAGCCGGTGCGGGCCATTTCCGGCAGCGACTGCATGTCGACCACCAGCCGGTTGTAGCCAAAGGAGGCGCCGCGTTCGGTCAGCAGGATCTTCTCGTTGCCGGTGCTTTCGATCTTGGCGACCACATTGGGCATGTCCCAGGGTGCCAGGAACTGGCCCTTTTTCACGTTGATCGCGGCGCCGGTGCGGCCCGCGGCCAGCAAGAGTGAAGTCTGACGGCACAGGAACGCCGGGATTTGCATGATGTCGCAGACCTCGGCCACGGGCGCGCATTGATCCGGCTCATGGATGTCGGTCAGAACCGGCACGCCGATGCTGTCCTTCACGGATTGCAGAACCTCCAGGCCTTTTTCCAGCCCCAGGGCGGGCTTGGCGTTCAGCGAGGTCCGGTTGGCCTTGTCAAAGGAGCCCTTGAACACATACTGGGCGCCGGCCTTGTCGCAGGCTTCCTTGAGGATCCCTGCAATCATCTGGGCGTGATCGGCGCTTTCCAGCTGGCACGGCCCTGCAATCAGCGTCAGGGGGCGGTCATTGCCGATATTCAGACCGGCGACTTGTACGTTTTTCATGAGCTTCCGATGGCTTTACGATGAGACCTGCTCCCGCAGGATCGACGCGGTGAGCGAACACATCAGGTAAATACCGGAAAAGATCAGGAAAGCCAAAACGGTATTCTCGAACTTGCGCGGATATGACGGTTCCTGGCTCGGCACCGGCTCCACAGCAGTGGTCAGGTAACGCACCTGGCGGTTGGCTTCCATGCGGGTGGTTTCCACTTGCTGCAAGGCCGATTGCAGCATCAGGTCACGGGTCGCCAGGTCGGCCTGGGCCATCTGGATCTGAATGCGCAGATTGGCAAGCGAGTTTTCGCCGGCCGAGGCATCAACCATTCGGTTGTTGAGGCTATTGATCACCGCCTCCAGCCGCCGGATGTCGGCCTCGGCGCCAGAGACCTTTGCCCGGTTGGGGCGGGCGTTGTCCTGAAGCGCGGCCAGTTCCAGCCGCTTTTCCTCCAGCTGGATTTCGAAGGTGCTGATTTGAGAACGCAGCGAAGCAACCACGCCTTCCGGATCCAGCACCGAGCCCTGCTGCTGCAGGACCACCAGCTTTTCCTGCGCGGCGCGGCGCTGCCGCTCAGCGTCGGAAAGGGCGGCTTCCGCTTCGGACATCTGGTCAGCGCGCTTTTGCTGCGACAGGTTGTTCACCTTCTCCTGGGCATAGGAAATCAGCTTGCGCGAAAACTCCGCCGCGGCTTCGGGATCAGCGGCGGAAACCTCCATCCGCACCACGCCCTCGGTCGGGTCATAGCCGATCTTCACGTTGCGGCTGTAGGTGTCATAGGCCTGTTCGTTAGTGGGGTCGCTTTCCAGCCGCTGGATCGGGTCCAAGTGCTCCTGGGTGAAATGCGTCTTGAAACCCGCTTCGCGGTCCAGCCGCAGCATCGCCTCCTTCGACATCAGGTAGCTTTGCACCGCAATCGAATCCTGGCTGGTGGCAAACTGCGTGCCGGACAGCAGCCCGCCGACGCCGCCGGCCGCGCTGTCTGCCTTGAGCACCAGGAATTCGGATTTTGAGGAATACATCGGCGTCGCCACCGAATAGAAATAATAGCCTGCGGCCAGGGTCGGCAGCAGCACGAAGAATGCCAGCCGGGCCGCCAGCAGCGACAGCTTGCGGCGGCGGCGGCGGGCGATATCGCGCTGGATTTCCTGGATTTCGCGGGTGCGCCGCTCCGCCGGGCTGAGCTCGGTGGAGGGCAGGGTGGTCTTGGCTGCCGGCACGGTTTGCGGCAGCTGGACCGAGCCCGGAGCAGCCGGGGCACCGGCAGGCTGGCTCTTGTTCTGCGGCACCACCAGCTCCAGCATGTTGGAGCGTTTGAACGGGTCGATGCCGCGCTCGCGCAGCATCCGCACCGCTTCGAAATCGGAGGTGGCGGCAAGATTGTGCTTTTGTGCCATCCGGCGGGCCAGCCGCAGCTGGCGGCCGGTCAGGCCCTCGCGGCGGATTGCCTCGATGTCGGTTTCCATCCGGCTTTCGCGGGGCGAACTGACCATGCCGTCCATCGCCGCCGCGCCTGCCTGGCTGCCGGCGGGCGCTGCCGCGGCGGACGGTGCTTCAGGCTGAGGCAGCCGCGCTTCGGAACTGGCGGCCGCAGCTGGCGCGCCCGCTGCTTGCGGCTGCGCTTCGGCATCTGCGGCCCCCGGTGCGCCGGGGCTGCGGCGGATACGGAACTTTTTAGCTCTGGGTTTCGTAGTCATAGAGCTGTTTCGCTTCTTCCAAAGTGTCAAACAAATGCAGCTGTCCCTGCAGAAGGACCGCAGCGGAACGGGCAAATTTTTCCAGCGTCTTGGCTTGGTGCGAGACGATGATGATGGTTGTGGTCTGCAGCCGCTCCTGCAGGATTTCACCGGCCTTGCGGTTGAACTCCACATCCGTGGTGCTGGGCATGCCTTCGTCGATCAGGTAGATATCGAAATCCAGCGCCAGCATCAGCGAGAAGCTGAAGCGCGCCCGCATGCCCGAGGAGTAAGTGCCGATCGGCTGGTCGAAATACTCCCCCAGCCCGCACAGCCAGCGGCAGTACGCCTCGACGTAGTCCGGGTCGAGCCCGTAAAGCTTGGCAATATAGCGGCAGTTCTCCATCGCGGACAGGCGGCTGATCACCCCGCCCATGAAGCCCAGCGGGAAGGAGATTTTGCAATTGCGGCGGATCTCGCCCTCATCGGGTTTCTCCAGCCCCGCCATCATGTTGATCAGCGTGGTCTTGCCGGTGCCGTTCGGGGCCAGAACGCCCAGCGATTTGCCCGGCTCGACGCGGAACGACACGCGGTCAAGGATCACCTTGCGCTGGGTTCCCGTCCAGAAGGACTTGCTGACGTTTTCAAATTCAAGCATCGCTTGTTCCGGTGCTGCCCGTTCGGCCCGGTTGGGGGCTCTGTCTGCCTCAGTTGCCACAGGCCCTAAACGCGCCCATGCATCTTTCTTATCAAAAGAGTGTTAATGGCCTACGCCGGGAATTTGGCCTTATTATGTCGAATTGTGACATAAATTATCAACCAAGTCTTAACCAATTTCGGCCTTGGGCGGGCGCCCGAGCCGGTTTTTCAGGGCGAAACGGAAGGCGCATGGGGATATGACTGTTTCCAATAGTGGGACAATGCCGGACGGTGTGCATCTGAAAGAACAGATTCGCAGTTGCCGGATCTGCGCCGGCCGGTTTGCCGCTACTGCCACTGCACATGAACCCCGCCCGGTGGTCTGGTTCCGCCCGTCTGCGCGGATCCTGATTGCCGGCCAGGCACCGGGTGCGCGGGTGCATGAAAGCGGGCGGCCTTTCACCGACCCCTCCGGCGACCGGCTGCGCAGCTGGCTTGGGCTGTCCGAAGCCGAATTCTATGACAAGAACCGGGTCGCTGTGGTGCCGATGGGATTCTGCTTTCCGGGCTATAATGACAAGAAAGCGGATCTGCCGCCGCCCGCTGTTTGCGGCAGGACCTGGCATCATCAGGTGATGGCGCAGCTGCCGGATGTCCGGCTCAAGGTCTTGGTCGGAGCACATGCACAGCGCTATCATCTGGGGGTGAAGGGGCCGGTGACGGCGCTGGTTCAGGGCTGGCGGGATCATGCGCCGCAGGTCTTCCCCTTGCCGCATCCGTCCTGGCGTAATACCGCATGGCTGAAGAAGAACCCTTGGTTCGAGGCGGAACTGCTGCCGGTTCTGCAGGCCCGGGTAAAGGAGCTGATGCGATGACTGAGGAAACCCCGCTGGATCTGGCCCATGCCGCAATGGAGGCGGCGCCCGCGGACGATGCGGCCCGGCTGCGGTTCTATGAGCGTTTGGCGGATGCGGAGCTGTTCCTGATGCTTGCTGCTGAGGCCGAAGGGGAGCAGATATCGCCCGAGCTGTTCGAGACGCCGGACGGGGCCTTTGTGCTGGTGTTCGACCGCGAGGAACGGCTTGCGGGCTTTGCCGGCCGCGCGGTGCCCTATGCCGCGCTTTCGGGGCGGGTGATTGCGCAGATGCTGTCCGGGCAGGGGATTGGCCTGGGGCTGAACCTGGAAGTGGCGCCCTCGTCCATTCTGATCCCGGCAGAGGCGGTCGGCTGGCTGCACCAGACCGTCGGCCACGCGCCGGAAGAAGTCGAGGACGGGATCACGGAATTCACCGCGCCGGCCGGGCTGCCGGAGGCGCTGCTGACGGCGTTGGATGCCAAGCTTGCCACGGCCGGCGGCCTGGCGGCGGCTGCGTATTTGGCGGGGGTGCGCTATGCCGGCGGCGGCCGCGGGCATCTTCTGGGCTTTGTCGGTGCCAAAGAGGCTGCGCAGGCTTCGCTCGCCAAGGCCGCTGGAGAAGCACTGACCTTTTCCGGTGTTGAGGCCGGGGTGATGGATGTTGCGTTCTTTGATGCAGAGGATCCGGTTGCAGCCAGCCTGGCGCGAGCGGGCCTGCGATTTGATCTGCCGCAGCCGCCGGAACCGCAGGAATACAAACCTATGAAGCCGGGCAGCGACCCGGCTTCGCCGCCGCGTCTGAAATAGCGTTCCTCGCCCTCCGCCGTTTTCGGCTTATCTGCTGCCGCAAGGGTATGGCTCCGGGCCATACCCGCTCACACGGCCAGGAGGGAGAGAACGATGTCCATCAAACAGACCGCTCATGATTTCTGCGAGGCCTGCGACGCAGGCAAGGGCTGGGAGGTGTGCCAGGAGTGGTGCACGCCCGACGCGACATTCGCAGTCCAGTCGGACGCTCTGGCGGAGATCACAACGCTTGCGGCTTATACCGAATGGGCCAAGGGGCTGCTGACTCCGATGCCGGACGCCCGCGCAGAGTTCAAATCCCTGGCCGTCGATGAAGAGGGCAGCCGCGCGATCCTGTTTGCGGTCTTTCACGGTACCCATACGGCCGATGCCGGGAATGGTGCGCCGACCGGCAAGAAAGTCGCCTCGGATTACGTCTATGTGCTGGATTTCGAGGGCGGCAAGATCCGCCATATGACCAAGGTTTGGAATGACGTGCATGCGCTGACGCAGTTGGGCTGGATGTAGGCCTGCCCGCAAAAAGAAAAGCGCCCGCTATTTTGCGGGCGCTTCGGCTAAGGCATCTGCTGCTGCAGTCTCCGGTTATTCCGCCGCTTCCAGCTTGTCCTGGGTGCGGGTCTCGAAATCGCCGGCGTCATGGCGCTCGTGCAGCTGCATGTTCAGGTCGCCAAAGGAACGGTTCACCATGCGGCCGCGCTGCACCGCCGGGCGTGCGTCGATGGCCTTTGCCCAGCGCATCACGTTGGTATAGCTCTCGACGTCCAGGAACTGGGCGGACTCGCCGTAAAGACGCCCCAGGGCCAGCTGGCCGTACCAGGACCAGATCGCAATATCCGCGATCGTGTATTCGCTGCCTGCAATAAATTCATGATCTGCCAGCTGGCGGTCCAGCACGTCTAGCTGGCGCTTGGCTTCCATTGCAAAGCGGTCGATCGGGTACTGCCATTTCTCAGGCGCATAGGCGTAGAAGTGGCCGAAGCCGCCGCCCAGGTAGGGGGCGCTGCCCATCTGCCAGAACAGCCAGTTAAGGGCTTCGGTACGGGCTGCGCCTTCCTTGGGCATGAAGGCGCCGAACTTATCGGCCAGATGCAGCAGGATCGAGCCGCTTTCAAAAACGCGGACCGGTTCATCGCCGCTGCGGTCCATCAGCGCCGGGATCTTGGAATTCGGGTTCACCTCGACAAAGCCGGAGCCGAACTGGTCGCCATCGCCGATCTTGATCAGCCAGGCGTCATACTCGGCATCTGCGTGGCCCGCGGCCAGCAGCTCTTCCAGCATTACAGTAACCTTCACCCCGTTCGGCGTCGCCAGCGAGTAAAGCTGGAAAGGGTGTTTGCCTACGGGCAGGTCCTTGTCGTGGGTGGCGCCGGCAATCGGGCGGTTGATCGAGGCAAACTCGCCGCCGTTGCCTTGTTCCCATTTCCAGACCTTCGGCGGGGTATAGGGGGTGTCGCTCATCTGTCGGGCCTTGCCTTATTGTTTCCTGAAACCGGTCAATCGCACGCGCAGCGGCGATCGGCTCAGCCAGAGATAAGGGGAGATTTGAAAATTCCAATGACTGGAAGGTATGGCGGG
>JBFOLS010000579.1:0-5184 GCA_040830225.1 Leisingera sp. | reverse complement strand
TGGCCACCGACCGCCGCGGCGAGGTGCCGGAAGGGATGCAGCCTTTCATGACCATTCCGCCGCTCAGCTGGCACCAGGGCAAGCTCACCGTGTTCTATCAGCGCCAGTATATCGACAGCGCCCAGCGGTTTCCCGAGGCCAAGCGATTGACCCCGGAGCACGTCGAGGCACTGGACATGTTCGATGCGCTTGCCAATGATCCGGAGCTGCATCTGACCATGCGGCTGCAGCCGGGCGACATGCAGTTTGTCTACAATCATTCGCAGCTGCATGACCGGACCGGTTTTACCGACTGGCCGGAGCCGGACCGCCGCCGCCACCTGTTCCGCCTGTGGCTGTCGCCCGAAGGCGACCGGGAGCTGCCGGAATGCTTCAAACAGCGCTATGGCAGCATCACCCCCGGCAGCCGCGGCGGCATCATCACCAGGGGCACCAAACTGCACGCGCCGCTGGACTGAAACCGCCTGCAGCTTCTTTCTGGTTTCCAATACTCCGGGGTGAATTGGCCGGCAGGCCAAGAGGGGCAGCGCCCCTCCGCCCCGAACGCTCTTGGCCGCTTCCTGCCTTGCAATCCGGGCGGGCTCTCCGCATATCCTTCGGGCAACAAACAGCTGGAGCCCGCATGATCCGTCCCGCCTTGACCGCCCTCGCCATCATCCTGGCCCTGCCTGCTGCTGCCGAAACCCGGGTGCCGCAGAGCCAGGCAGAGATCGCGCTGGGCTTTGCGCCGCTGGTCAAGCAGGCCTCGCCCGCGGTGGTCAACATCTATGCCAAGGTGGTGCGCCAGGTGCAGCAGCGCCGCTCGCCCTTCATGAATGACCCGTTCTTCGACGACTTCTTCCGCGGCTTTGCCAAGCCGCAGCCGCGGGTGGAAAATTCGCTGGGCTCGGGGGTGATCCTGTCGGGTGACGGCATTGTGGTCTCCAACTACCATGTGGTGGGCATGGCCACCGAGATCCGCGTGGTGACGGCTGACCGGCGTGAGTACAGCGCGCGGGTGATTCTGGGCGACAAGGCCAGCGACCTGGCAATCCTGCAGCTGGAAGCGGCCGAGGACCTTCCGCATCTGAACCTGCGCGACAGCGACCAGGTTGAGGTCGGGGAGCTGGCGCTGGCGATCGGCAACCCGTTCGGGGTGGGCCAGACCGTCAGCAGCGGCATCATCTCGGGCCTTGCGCGCACCGGCATGGGCGCGGGCGACGGTTTTGGCTACTACATCCAGACCGACGCGCCGATCAACCCGGGCAACTCAGGCGGCGCGCTGATCGATGTGAACGGCGATCTCATCGGCATCAACACCCGCATCCTGTCGCGCTCCGGCGGCTCCAACGGCATCGGCTTTGCCATTCCGGCCAATCTGGTGAAGGAGTTCGTGAGCCAGGCCCGGCGGGGGGCGGAAGAGTTCCAGCGCCCCTGGGCCGGCATGGCCGGGCAGCCGGTGGACGCGGATCTGGCAGCCTCGCTGGGCATGGACCTGCCCGAAGGCATGGTGATCTCGGACCTGCACCGTGAAAGCCCCTTTGCCAAGGCGGGCTTCAAGGTGGGCGATGTGATCACCCATGTGGACGGCGAGGTGGTGAATTCGCCCTCCGAGATGGTGTTCCGGATGTCGGTGGCAGGACTGGACGGGCTGTCCTCGATCACCCGGCTGCGCGGCGATGCGCGGGAAGAGGTTGCGGTTCCGATGATCGCGGCGCCGGACCAGCCGCCTGCCAATCCGGTGCAGCTGGACGAAAAGACCGCTCTGCCCGGGCTGACCGTGGCGCGGATCAATCCGCGGGTAATCGCCCGGCTTGGCCTGCCGCTTTCCTCCGAGGGGGTGGTGGTGACCAATCCGGGCCCTTACGCCGGGCCCGGCGGGGTGCAGCCGGGCGATCAGCTGCTGGCGGTCAATGGCCAGGCGGTCGGCAGCCCCGACGATGTTTACGCCATCCTGTCGGACAGCGGGCGGTGGATTCAGATCGACCTGCAGCGCCGCGGCAGCCGGATGTCGCTGCGGTTCCGTCTCTGACCGGCTGGCGCAAATCCTGCAGGCAGATTCTGTGCGGCCTCCGGCAATTGAAGCTTGACGGGCAGCCTCGTCAGGACCACGCATCAAGCTGACGAGGTCACCGCGAAAGCGAGGTTAACTATGGCGGATCTTTTTGATGCAGGCGGCGGACACGGAGCCCAGCCGCTTGCTGCCGCGCTCCGGCCCCGGTCGCTGGACGACGTAGTCGGCCAGAAAGCTTTGACGGCTGAGGGCTCGATCCTGCGGCGCCGGATTGCTGCCAATCAGCTCGGCAGCATCGTGCTCTACGGCCCGCCGGGGATCGGCAAGACCTCCATCGCCCGGGCCGCAGGCGAAATGCTCAGCAAGGAATTCCGCCAGCTGCATGCGACGCGTGCCGGGGTCAAGGACATCCGCCAGCTGGCTGATGAGGCGCGGATCCGGCCGCTGCTGATTTTTGTGGACGAGGTGCACCGGTTCTCGGCCACCCAGGCGGATGATCTGCTGGCGATCTGCGAGGAGGGCACTGCTGATTTCATCGGAGCGACAACGCAGAACCCCTATACGGCTTTGCCCAAGGCGCTTGTATCGCGGTCGACGATCCTGAAGCTGGAGCCGATCTCCATTGAGGACATGGAGCAGGTGATCGACCGCGGCCTGGCGCAGCTGGCCAAGAACGGGGTCGAGGTTGCGCTGTCCGCAGACCGCAAGCGTCTGATTGCAGGCCGGTCCGGCGGTGATGCCCGGCGGGCGCTGACAACGCTGGAGAGCCTGGCCATCGGCCATTCGGGCGGCACGGTCGAGGTCACCGATGCCATGCTGGAGGAGGCCTACAGGGCGGCGCCGGTCAACCACGACCGCTCGGGCGATCAGCACTATGATGTGATTTCCGCCTTTATCAAATCGATGCGCGGCGGAGACCCGGATGCGGTGCTCTATTGGCTGGCCCGGCTGATCCACGGCGGCGAGGATCCGCGTTTCATCGCCCGGCGGATCATGATCCAGGCCTCGGAGGACGTGGGGCTGGCTGACAACACCGCGCTGCAGACGGCGGTGGCGGCGGCGCAGGCGGTGGAGATGGTGGGCCTGCCGGAGGTGCAGATCATCCTGGCCCATGCGGCGCTGCATGTGGCGCGCGCGCCCAAGTCCGGTTCGTCAAACCACGGGATTGCGGCTGCGCTGGCGGCGGTGGCAAAGGAGCCGCCGATGCCGGTTCCGCTGCACTTGCGCGACGCCCATTACCAGGGGGCGGCGGAGCTGGGCCACGAAGGCTACCGCAGCCCGCACAAGGACCCGCGCGGCTGGATTGATCAGCCTTATGCGCCGGGCGCAGAGCCGGGCCGGTTCTATGTAAGGGATGCCCGTCAGTCGCCGACCTTTGAAAAGCGGGCGGATGAGTATTGGGAGCGGGTCACCGGCCGGCCGGTGCCGAAGCGGTTCGGTTGAGGGTGGCCTATCCGGCTTTCCGCGCGGAAAGCCGGTGCCTCCGGCGGGAGTATTTTGGACCAGAAAGAAGCTGCGGGCGGGGCAGCTTTGAGGCGGCCAGCCTTGCATCCTGCGCAATACGGGGAAAACTTGACATCCCCGCGCGCCCGCGCGACAGGACGGGGATGATGACTTCGGTTTCCATGGTCGCGATCGGCGGCGCTGTTGGGGCGGTGTGCCGCTATCTGGCCGGGCAGGGGGTGATCCGGCTCTTGGGCCATCACGATTTCCCGGTGGCGGTGCTGATGGTGAACATCCTCGGCTCCTTCCTGATGGGGGTCTTTGTGGTGGCGGCGGCGATGCGGGACCTGACCTGGGCGAGCCCCCTGGTAATGACCGGGCTGATGGGCGGGTTCACCACGTTCTCGGCGTTCTCATTGGAGACCGCCAATCTGATCGAGCGCGGCGCCTTCGGGCAGGCGGCGCTGTATGTATGTTTGTCCGTGGGCCTGTCGGTCGGCGGCTTGTTTCTGGGCCTGATGGCCGGAAGGGGAGTGTTCGCATGAGCGGCGTTCAGATGATTACCGTCAGCGAAGACGACGGCGGCCAGCGCATCGACCGCTGGCTGCGGCGGCTGTTTCCGCATGTGAACCAGGGCCGCATCGAGAAGATGTGCCGCAAGGGCGAGCTGCGGCTGGACGGCGGCCGGGTGAAGGCCAATACCCGCGTCGAGGCGGGGCAGGTGGTGCGGGTGCCGCCGCTGGCGGGAAGCGACCTGAAACCGGCCGAAGCGCGGCCGATGCGGATCTCGGACGCGGATGCCAAGATGATCCAGGCTTGCGTGATCTACCGCGACGATGATGTGATCGTGCTGAACAAGCCTGCGGGGCTGGCGGTGCAGGGCGGCTCCGGCACTACTAAGCATGTGGACGGTCTGTCCGAGGCGCTGAAATTCGGGCTGGAGGAGAAGCCAAAGCTGGTGCACCGGCTGGACAAAGACACCTCTGGCGTGCTGGTGCTGGCGCGCAACCGCAAGGCGGCGCAGGGGCTGACCGCGGCCTTCCGCCATAAGAACACGCGCAAGATCTACTGGGCCTTGGTGGCCGGCGTGCCGACGCCTTATCTGGGCGAGATCAAGAACGGGCTGGTGAAGGCGCCGGGCCATGGCAAGTCCGGCGAAGGCGAGAAGATGATCAACGTGCATCCGCACGACATCGGCGACACGCCGGGCGCCAAGCGGGCGCATACGCTTTATGCGACGCTCTACCGGGTCGCCAGCCGCGCTGCCTGGGTGGCGATGGAGCCGATCACCGGCCGCACCCACCAATTGCGGGCGCATATGTCGGGCATGGGGCACCCCATCGCGGGCGACGGCAAATACGGCGGCTCCGGCCAGGAGAACCTGGGTGATGGCTGGGGCGCGCAGATCGGCGGGGTGATCTCGAAAAAGCTGCATCTGCACGCGCGCCGGATGGTGTTCGAGCATCCCGTCAGCCACAAGGAAATCGCCGTGGAGGCGCCCTTGCCGGAGCATATGAAGGAAAGCTGGGACACTTTCGGCTGGACCGAAGACCTGGCCGCGGATGATCCCTTTGAGGATCTGAAGTGAGCGGGCCGCTGCGGCTGATCTTGTTTGATGTGGATGGCACTCTGGCCGACAGCCAGGGCGCGATCACCGGGGCGATGGCTGATGCTTTTCAAGGGGTTGGCCTGGAAACTCCGGCGCGGGATGCGATCCTGTCGATTGTCGGCCTGTCGCTGCCCCTGGC
>JBFOLS010000578.1:0-3408 GCA_040830225.1 Leisingera sp. | reverse complement strand
CCGACCTCGGCTGCTCCAAGCTGGAGCGTTTTGTCCGCGTCACCCTGCCGCTGTCGGTGCCCGGCATCATTGCCGCCAGCCTGATCATCTTCATTCCCACCGTCGGCGATTACGTGACCCCGTCGCTGGTCGGCGGCTCGCAGGGCAAGATGGTCGCCAACCTGATCCAGGTGCAGTTCGGCCCGGCCAACAACTGGCCGCTGGGCGCGACGCTTTCGCTGGTGGCGATGGCCTCGGTCGGCTTTGTCGCCATCCTGTTTGTCATCCTGGCCACCGCCCTGGGGAGGAGGATCCGTTGAGCACACCGATGAGCGAACCGCTGGACAAACCGCTGAGCCCGGCATCGAGCAGGCCGCTGCGCAAGCCTTTCCGCTTCCCCTGGCTGCTGGCCTATGCCACCGGCTACCTGGTCTTCCTGTACCTGCCGGTGCTGCTGCTGCCGCTGTTCTCCTTCAACGACGGCACCATCGTGGCCTTCCCGATGAAGGGGTTCACGCTGAAATGGTACGCCCAGCTGGGGGCGCAGGACACGCTGCTGCAGGCGATGGCCAACTCGCTGATCGTCGGCGCGGTCACCGCGCTGATGGCCACTTCGCTGGGGCTGTTCGCCGCCCGCGCCTATGTGCGCTACCGCTTCAAGGGGCGCGAGCTGTCGGAAGGGCTGGTGATGCTGCCGCTGGTCATTCCCGGCATCATCGTGGCCTCGTCGATGCTGGTGCTGTTCATCTCGCTGGGGCTGAAGCCGTCGCTGACCACGGTGATCCTGGGCCATGTCTTTGTGGCGCTGCCGTTTGCGGTCTCGATCATGAAATCCGCCTTCGACGACTTCGACCAGTCGCTGGAGGAGGCCGCCTTCGACCTCGGCGAAAGCGTCATCGGCACCTTCCGCCGGGTGACCCTGCCGATCGTGGCGCCGGGCATCGTTGCCAGCCTGCTGGTCACCTTCACCGTGTCGTTCGACGAGTTTGTGCTGGCCTTCTTCCTGTCCGGCAACCAGCCGACGCTGCCGGTCTATATCTGGAGCCAGATCCGCTTCCCGGCCAAGCTGCCGAACACCCTGGCGCTCGGCTCGCTCCTGCTGCTGGCCTCGGTGCTCTTGCTGCTGACCGCCGAATACTTCCGCCGCCGCTCCACCAAATCCGCCGGCAAATCCGCCAAGTAATCCGCCTGAATGAGGACCATCAGATGACCGATCAGAACATCATCGAAATCTCCGGGGTGGAAAAGCGCTTTGGCACCTTCACCGCGGTCAAGGATCTGAACCTCGAGCTGAAGGAGGGCGAGTTCTTCTCGCTGCTGGGGCCTTCGGGCTGCGGCAAGACCACGGCGCTCAGGATGATCGCGGGCTTCCAGGACCATGACGCCGGCTCCATCCGCATCGCGGGCCGGGACATGGCCGATATCCCGGCCAACAAGCGGCCGGCCAACATGGTGTTCCAGTCTTATGCGATCTTCCCGCATCTGAACGTCGGCGACAATGTCGCCTTCGGCCTGCGCAAGCTGGGCCTCGGCAAGGGTGAAATGAAGGACCGGGTCGCCGAGGCGCTGGAGATGGTCGAACTGGGGGGCTTGCAAGCGCGCAAGGCGGATGAGCTTTCCGGCGGCCAGCGCCAGCGGGTGGCCTTGGCGCGCGCGCTGGTGATGCGGCCCAAGGTGCTGCTGCTGGACGAGCCGCTGTCGGCGCTCGACAAGAACCTGCGCGAGGCGATGCAGCTGGAAATGCGCCGCCTGCAGCAGAAGCTGGGGATCACCTTCGTGATGGTCACCCATGACCAGTATGAGGCGATGACCATGTCCGACCGCATCGGCGTGATGTTCCAGGGCAAGCTGGAGCAGGTCGACCGCCCCGAGGTGCTCTATGCCCGCCCCTGCAACCGCCGGGTGGCGTCCTTCATCGGCGGCATGAACTTCCTGGATGCGCGGGTCACCGGCGAAAACGGCGCAACGGTGGATGTGAACCTGCAGGGCTTCGGCCCGCTCACCATCGATGTGAACCCCAATGCCCGGTCCCGCAGCCCCGACCTTCTGGCGGGCATCCGGCCGGAGCAGCTGGAGATCGGCGCCAGCCGCCCGGAGGGCTACGATGCCTGCCTGCAGGGCACCGTCAGCGACATCGCCTTCTACGGTGAAAGCGTCCACTACTACGTGCGCGCGGAGGGGGTGGAGGCGCCGGTCTCGGTCGCGGTTCCCAACTACTTCCACACGGTTGACCACAAACGCGGCGACCCGGTCTGGCTGGGGGTGCAGAACGCCTCGGTCATCGATCTGGGCGCGCGCGAAGCATAAGACCGGGACGGCCCGGCGGCCAAACCGGGAAGGCCCGGGGCCAAGCCGGGCAGACCCGCGGGCAACGGCCCTGGCAGCAGGCCGCCCGGAGCCGGACAGCCCATGAACAGCAAGCCTGAGAAAAATAGGGAGGAAGACAATGCAACATCTGAAAACGGCCGTGGCCGCTGCCGCCGCCATAACGGCTTCGGCGACCATCGCATCCGCTGACGCCGCCAGCCTGTCGGTCTTTGACTGGTCCGGCTACGAGGACCAGGGCTTCTACGGCGATTACGTCGCAAAATACGGCGGCGCGCCCAGCTACACCTACTTCGGCAGCCAGGAAGAGGCCTTCACCAAGCTGCAGTCCGGCTTTGCCGCCGACCTCGCGCATCCCTGCACCGACGGTTTGCGCAAATGGGTGGCCGCGGGGCTCCTGAAGCCGATCGACACCTCGAAGATCAGCAACTGGGACAAGCTGTTGCCGCAGATCAAGCAGGTCGACGGCGTCACCATCGACGGCAGCACCTACATGGTGCCGTTTGAATGGGGCAACACCGGACTGATCTACCGCACCGACCAGATCGCCGACGGCGACATCTCGCTGCAGCTGCTGGCGGACCCGGGCTACCAGGGCAAGATCGCCATCCCCGACGCCGCCTCCTCGGCCTATGCGATGGCGGCGCTGGCCACCGGCGCCTCCAGCTACACCGACATGAGCGACGCGGAGTTCCAGAAGGCTTCGGACTTCCTGCGCGCGATCCATCAGAACGTGCGCTTCTACTGGTCCGATGCCGGCCAGCTGGACCAGGCGCTGGCCTCGGGCGAAGTCTCCATGGGCTGGGGCTGGAACCAGTCCGAGCTGAACCTGATCTGGAACGAGACGCCGGCAAAGATGATGCGCGATGTGGACAAGGGCATCGCCACCTGGGTCTGCGGCTATGTGCACCTGAACTCCTCGACCCAGAGCGACGAGCAGGTCTATGACATGCTGAATGCGCTGAGCGCCGAGGCCAGCGGCAAATACATCATCGAAAGCTGGGGCTACGCCCATTCCAACGCCGACGCCTTCGCCGCCGCCGACCCCGAACTGGTCAAGACCTACGGCTTTGCCGACGTCAACAGCTTCTTCGAAGGCAGCCT
>JBFOLS010000577.1:0-3777 GCA_040830225.1 Leisingera sp. | reverse complement strand
TGGTGAAATCCACCGTGATCGCTGCAATCTCCGCTGCCGCGATCCTGGTCACTGTGGTGCTGCCTTCGGAATACGCCATCGACCCCACCGGCATCGGCCGCCTGCTGGGCCTGACCGGGATGGGTGAGATCAAGAACCAACGGGCTGAGGAAGCCGAAGCCGATCAGCAGGCCGCAGTCTCTTCTGCGGGCGGCCTCATGAGCCTGTTTGTCTCCAGAGCCCAGGCGCAGGAGGCCCCGGCCTGGAAGGATGAGTTCTCCTTCACCCTCACTCCCGGCCAGGGCGTCGAGTGGAAGCTGGTGATGGACAAGGACGCAGAAGCGGTCTTTGACTGGTCAGTCTCCAAAGGCGTGGTGAACTATGACCTGCACGGCGACGGCGGCGGCAATTCGATCTCTTACGAAAAGGGCCGCGGCGTACCGGCGGCAACCGGCGTTCTGAAGGCAGAGTTCACCGGCAACCACGGCTGGTTCTGGCGCAACCGCACCAGCAATGACGTGACAGTCACCGTCCGCCTGCGCGGTGCCTACAGCAGCGTCACGCAAACTTATTGAGACTGATAGAACACTGTGCCTGCTGCTCCGGCTGCGGGCACGTCCCGCTGGCGTTACGCCACCACCCGCAAAAGCGGCGCTTCATGACGCCCGGCTTCCTGCCCGGCAGAGAACCGGCTGGCGAAACCCAGCCCCGCCAGGATCACATGCGGATCCATAAACCCGCAAGTCACATCCGCCACTGCGTCGCGCGCCTTGGGCGTCTGATCCCGGCGCATGTAATGCAGCATCCGAAGCAGCGCGGCCTCATCCGCTGTCACGCCCCCGCGGCACTCCAAGTCAAAAGGATCAATGAAATTGAACTGCCCCTCCCGGCTTTCCAGCACTGCGCGCACCAGTTTCATCAGTGCATGTGCGGCGGGCAAGCCAATGGCTTCGCCCCAGCGCTCCGCCGCCACCGAGTAGCCCTGCTGCCACGCTCTGCTCTCCGGCGCCTCAAAGCTCAGCAGAAGCTGCCGCAGGACCGGCAGCAGCCCTGTCTCGAAATCATCAAACCTATATACCGCCAACGCGGTCTCGGGCAAAAGAGCGCTCATCCGAAGTTCCCTCAATTCAAGCTGGGCAGCAGGCGGGTTGCCATCTCCGTCCGGGCCTGATTCGAAGGCGAATCCGCTGGGCAGCATTTTTCTGACTTATTTAGTAAGGAATTGCAACAGCCGGTAGCTGCGAAGCAGCGCCTTTGGGCGCTGGCCTGCGGCGCGAGTATTTTCTGAAAGAAGAAAGACCTACTCGCCCAGTTGCATCCGTGAAGCAGGGATCTGCAGAAACCGCCTCTTTCTGGTCAGAAATACTCCGGGTGAATTGGCCGCCAGGCCAAGAGGGCAGCGCCCTCTTCTCCTTACCTTGCGTCCTTCAGCAGCCGCTGTTTCTGACGGCCCCAGTCGCGCTTGGCCTGGGTTTCGCGCTTGTCATGCAGCTTCTTACCCTTGGCAATCCCGAGCTTGATCTTGGCCCGGCCACGATGGTTGAAATAGATCACCAGCGGCACCAGGGTCATGCCCTTGCGCTGGGTCAGGTTCCAAAGATCCGACAGTTCCTTGCGCGAGACCAGCAGCTTGCGGCGGCGGCGCTCTTCATGCTTGAACACCTTGGCCTGTTCGTACGGCGGGATGTAGGAGTTCACCAGCCACAGCTCGCCCTCTTCCACCGCAGCGTAGCTGTCCGCGATATTGGTGCCGTTTCCGCGCAGCGCCTTGACCTCGGACCCTTCCAGCACGATGCCGCACTCGATGTCATCCTCGATCGCGTAGTCGAACCGAGCCCGCCGGTTCTCGGCGATCACCTTGTAGTTGGGGTCTGATGTCTGCTTCTTCTTGGCCATGGGCGGCAGATGTAAGGCGGCGCGGCGGCAGGCGCAAGATGGCGCTTACGCCTTGCGGCTGCGCAGCAGCGTGAAAACACCACTGCCGACGATGACGGCGCTGCCAATCAGGGTCAGCGCATCGGGGCGCTCTCCGAACACCAGCACGCCCAGCACCATGGCAAAGACCAGCCTGGTGTAGCGGAACGGGGCAATCACCGAGATTTCCCCCGCCCGCATCGCGCCCGACAACGCGTTATAGGCAATGACCCCGATTACTGTGGCGGCGGCAATATCCAGCCAGTTGCGCGGCGCAGGCCAGACCGCGCCGCCGGTCCAGCCGAGTGCAATCCCCCCGGCCACCACCAGCATGGCAAAACCCAGGAACCCCAACTGATGATTGCTCATGTCCTTGGGTGCGGCGCGGGTCGCCAGATCACGGCCAGCAAACCCCAATGTGCCCGCAACCGCAAACAAAGAAGCCGGTTCAAACCCGCTCAGCCCCGGCCGCAAGATCAACAGCACCCCGGCAAACCCCAGCCCAATCGCCAGCCAGCGCCGCCAGCCCACGGTCTCGCCAAAAAACACCACCGCGCCGGCGGCAACCACAAGGGGCGTCGCCTGCAGAATGGCCGAGGCGGAGGACAAAGGCGTCAGCGCAATCGCCAGCGTATAACATAGGCGCCCCGCGACCTCCGCCAAAGACCGCCACAGCATCGTGCGCGTGCCAAAGCCCGGGTGCCAGGGAGCGTGACCTTGCGCACGCGCCAGGCCGGCAAAAATGACCATGCCGCCAAGGCCGAACAGGATCAGGATCTGCCCCACCGGGAGCGAGCTGGCAGCGGATTTGATGAACATGTCCTCAAGGGCAAAGGCCCCCATGGCCAGCACCATCAGGAGGCTTCCGCGCAGCGTGTCCATTCCCGTGCCCCTCAAATCCCTTAAACTCAACAGCTTGGCCTTGTCCTAGGCGGCCCGGACAGGCAGCACAAGGGACGGGTTTCAGTCCCGCTGCGTCATAAGGGCTTGCCGGTAATGGTGCATATTGAGGAAGGAGGCACCGGTTTCCTCGCTGCGGTAGCCATGCGGCTGATCAGCGGCAAAGCGCAGCCCCTGTCCGGGTTCCAGCGCCACCCACTCGCCGTTCCGCAGCACTTCCATGGATCCGTGCAGCACATAGACCTCCTCGGTCACCCCGGTGTCATGCGGCTGGGACTGGTGGCTTTGGCCCGGCTGCAGCGTGACCTGAAAGGTTTCAGCGCCCAAAAGCGGATCAAAGGGAAAGACGATCTTCACTGCGATACTGCCGGGGAACTGCACGGTCTCATAGACGCCTGTCACTTCGCTTACCGGCCGCGCCGCTTCGCCCAGCAGGGCTGTCAGCGGCAGGTGGAATCCCTTGGCAATTTTCCACAGAGTCGCAATCGTCGGGCTCGATTCGCCGCGCTCGATCTGCCCCAGCATCGCCTTGCTGACCCCGGTGGCCTCCGCTGCCTTGCTGAGGCTAAGCCCCGCCGCCGCGCGGATTTCCCGCAGGTTCAGAGTTATGCCGTCATCGCTCATTATCGCCGCCCGCCAAAAAAGTCTTGTGCGTTATAACGCACGGGATGTAGTGTGCGCTATAACGCACGAAACCCCTACCCGATCCGGCGCCAGAGGAAAACCCGCATGCTCAAGGATCTGAAGCTTTCGCATCTTGTCTCCGGCGCCGTGGCCGTTCTGGTCGGCTATACCGGCTCGGTCGCCATCATCTTCCAGGCGATCGAGGCTGTCGGCGCAACACAGTCCCAGGCCAACAGCTGGATGCTGGTGCTGGGGCTTGGCATGGGGTTCACCTGCCTGATCCTGTCATTGATGTACCGGATGCCGATCCTGACCGCCTGGTCGACCCCAGGCGCCGCGCTGCTCGCGGTCAGCCTCAAC
>JBFOLS010000576.1:0-14634 GCA_040830225.1 Leisingera sp. | reverse complement strand
TGAGCCTGATTATGGGATTTGCAAAACGGAAGATCTGTGGCTCACCTGAACGGCCCTGGCCTTAAGGTGAGGCGGAAAACTGGAATCGAAAAACCGGCGGCCGATCGCCCTCACTGCACCCGTAGCTTATTGGCTATGAGGCCTGAACTTAGCTGGTAATGTAGTTTTGGAGCTGATCTATAAGGAATTTCTGATGGCTGATGGTGTTCTTGACCAAATCACCTATCGAAACGATTCCTACCAGCCGGCCTTCACTGAGTACCGGAAGATGCCGTATCGCATTTTCGGTCATTATAGCCATACATTCTTCAACGGTCCTTTCAGGCCCCACGTAAACAACTTTGGTTGTCATGATCGTGCCAACCTTTGTTTTCGGTGATGACCGGCCTTTCAGAATGACTTTGCGCGCATAGTGCCGTTCCGTAAACATACCAACAACTTTCCCGCCGTCGACGACAACAACCGATCCAATATCGTTGTCAGCCATCACCTGAATGGCTTCCAGAACGGTTTCATCCGGTCTCACGGAAATAACTTCGCGCTTCTTATTCTTGAGTATCTGCTGAATAATAGTCATTTTCTTCTGCCCTTTTTACAGGAGATGAATAGACTCACTATTTTATTCTCGCATTCTTGGGGGCAGATGGCCTTGAGGCAAATCAATACCCTAACTGGCAGTGCCAATAATTGATGGCTCCGTTCCCCCCGACACTCGCCGCAGGAAAACTCGCCCGGCTGCCCTGGTTGCTGACGGTTTGAGACTGGATAAGCGGCCACAAGCTTGCTTCCTGCAAAAGCCTGTGCTGCTTTCGCCAGACAAGCTGTATCTGGCCTATAACTTTTTTAATGAACATTCGGGTCCGGATAACCGGGGAAGCGACATAAGCCACTGTATCTAATGCGGTTTAGTATGGGGTCCGCCCAACACTTGCTCGAGATCTCGGTATTGGTTTCCTGATGCGCTCCCGCCTGTTCGGGTGCGGCACCATAATCAGGTTCGTACCCTGTACAAGCCACGGCTGCCGATCTCCGCAGGAGCATCATCAACGGTCTGGAGAGAACCAAACCCTGAGTTGGGATAACCGAAAACCGCGGATTCTTAGGGACGCACGTCAACGGCTTTCTTGAACAGATATTTCTTGATGCGGGTATACCCGTATCCAATGTGGATCCGCTGCACGTAGCCGACAGCTTGAATGTCCTGATTTTCCAAAGCCGTTTCAAGATCCACAAGTTCAGCAACTAAAGCATCAGCAACTTCAGGGCCGGCACAGTCCACGACCCTGTACCATGTGCTGGCTGCTTGGTAATAGGCCTGCGTCCAGAACGATCGCAGGGCGGAGTTCCCGATCAAATCGCTGATCAGTCTATTTAATTGATCGTTCACGATGACATATTGCCGGGAGTCGACGTGCCCGTTGAGGCGGTGCGCCTGGGCGAGCAGATCGCGGCAGCGTTCGAGATGGCTCTCCTCAATTAGGGCAGGTGCTGTTGCTCCGATCAGTGCGGCCAGATGCAGACGCATGTCATAGACATGAGCGATCTTCTCCGGCGGTAGTTCCACCACCACATTACCAACGCCATTGATGGTTTCCACCAGGCCCAAGTGATTGATACGGCTGATGGCGTCGCGCACAGGAGTGCGGCTGACACCAAATTCCTCAGCCAGCTCCGCCTCTTTCAATCGGTCGCCTGGTGTATACTCCAGAAAACAGATCCGCTTCAGGATCAGCCGTTGAATATCCTCAACGCCAGGTTTGCGGTCGCCCCATCCAGGCGGGGTCAAAGATGTCTCACCAAGTGCCAAGCAAACTTCCCTTACTGCGCGGCTGCGGTTGCCGAAGTCATATCAAGGCAGCCAGTGGCACAGAAGGAAATATTGTCAATGATCCCGCAACAACCGCCCGTGTCCGGCAATACGATCCTGAATGCCGGCCAGACGCAGCACGTGCCACATCATAGCCTGGTTGGAGCAGATCACGGGCTTGCCCAACTGCTGCTCAAGCCGCTCGATAATTTCCAGCGACCGCAGCGCGCCGCAGCTGATGAACAGCGCATCGCTGTCCGGCGTATCTGCCCGTTTGGCAAATTCGGCCAGATATTCCGGACTGACCCGGATCATATCGCTGTCCTTCTCTAGTTGCAGCCCTTGGATCCGAGTGACCTGAAACCCCGCGTTTTCAAGGTATTGAACCTCCTGGCGGTTGATTTCATCCAAGTAAGGCGTGGCAATGGAAATGCGCTTGGCTTTAAGAATGTTCAGGGCAGCAATGACAGCCGCAATCAAACTGGTGGCCTTTGCGCCGGGAGCCCCTTTTTTCAGTTCGGACGCGACACGCTTTTCACCGATGACCAAGCTGCCCGAGGTGCAGCCGTAGCATATGACATCCAGGCTGCCGTCCGGGAGTAAAGTTGACGCGGCGCGGCTTAGATCCCCGGCATGGCGGCTGAGACTGTCGACAGTGATACTATCACCGATCCAGGCGCGGGCGAAATGCACCCCAATCCCTTCCGGACACAGGCGGAACATGTCGTCTTCGATTGTCTGTTCAGTGGCCAGCAGGACAAATCCGATCTTCGCCCGGTGGTGGCGGCCATTATCAAACATTTTGTTTGCCCTCTCTATGGTGCATGCAGCTGAGGGGTCATTAAGGTCATGTGCAGCTATAAATCAAGTGTTGACGCAGTAGCTGTGTACAGCTTAGCAGATTGAGAGGCCGGAAATTCGATTCGCGCCTCAACTGAAACACGGATAGGGAGGTCACTTTCGTGGGGATCGCAACTTTTTTGAAAGCGGGCGCCACCGCTTTTGGCGTGCTGGCTGCGACGCTGCCTGCAGCGCATGCCGAAGACATCATTCTGGGCCATGTGATGGACACCCAGCACATCTTTCACCAAGTCTCCGAACGCTTCTCGGCGCGGCTGGATGAACTGTCCGGCGGCGAACTTAACGTCGACTACCATCCGGGCGGCGACCTGGGCGACTGGACCTCGATCGTCGAGCAGGTGTCGCAGGGCGCAGTGCAGATGACGATGTCCTGGAACCATTCGGAACTGGATCCGCGCTGGGACGTTTCGGTATTGGGTTATGTCGCCAGCGATTGGGAAACCGGGCGCAAAGTCTATGGCCCGGGTTCGGTGATGAACGGCGTCTATGACGGCATCATGAACGATTTGGGCATGGTGCTGCTGGGAACCATCCCGACAGATTTCACCGGTTTCGTGGTGCGCAAAGGTGTTGAAGTCCCGACCAGCTTCCCGGACGAGGCCGAGGGCTTCAAGATGCGGGTGCCGGGGATGCCGATGGCTATTGAACGCTACAAGGCCACCGGCTTTGCTCCTGTCCCGATGGCTTTCAGCGAGGTGCATACAGCCTTACAGACCGGCGCCATCGACGGCCGTGCCTATTCGCCGCCATCCGAAGTGCTGCTGTTCAAGGACGTGGTCAGCGCCTACGTCTTCACCCGCGAGAACTTCGAGCACACCTTCTGGACCGCCAACAAGCGCTGGTTCGACAGCCTGAGCGAAGAGCAGCAGGGCTGGATCCGCACCGCCGCGGATGAAGCGGTGACCTGGGCCTGGGAAAACGCCGAGGCCGAAAGCCCCAAGTGGTTTGCCCAGATGAAAGAGGCCGGCATTGAAGTTGTCGAGCTGACACCTGAGCAGCTGGGCGCTTACCGCCTGCAAGTGACTGCGGTGGAATACCCCTACATGGAGCAGATCATCGGTGCCGAAGTGATGGGCCAGATCAAGGCTGCCGCAGGCGGCAACTGATCCATTCCCGCTGCGCCCGCCTCTCCCGCGGGCGCAGATCCATTTCATGCACTGACCAGGGAGGAGAGCGCATGACCAAAGAGCTTCTGCACACGGACAGTCTGGACAATGTCCTGACACCGGAGCCGATCATGCCGGCCGGCAGCGACCCGGCAGCGCCGGTATACCGCGGGCTTGGCGGGCTTTACGCCATCGAGGGCAGGATAGCGCTGCTGATGCGGGTAATCCTGTTCGCCGCCATGATCGCGCTAGGGCTTTTGATGGCGGCTCAGGTGTTCATGCGCTACGTGATCGCCTCGCCCTTCCTGGGGATTGAGGAACTGGCGCCGATGCTGGCCTTGTGGATCTACTTCACCGGCATGGCCTATTGCACCCGCGAGCGAGACCACATCGAGGGCGGCGTGCTGACTCTCCTGACGCAGAACCGCAAGACACTGTTGTCAGTGCGCCTGTTCGGTACCCTCTGCTGTCTGGTGACGGTTGTGGTCTTTGCCTGGTTCGCTTGGGATTTCGCGGCCTACAACCTCTCCCTGAACCGCAAGAGCACCTATATGCGGCTGCCCAAATATATCTGGGATTTCAGCATGGTGAGCGGCTTCCTCCTGATGATCCTCTATCTGGCCCTGCAAGCCTTCCTGGAAGCGCGTGCGCTTGTAACAAGCAAAGGCGGAGACTGACTCCATGACCGTATTCCTCATTGCTTTCCTGGCCATCATCTTTTTGCTGCTGATCGAAGTGCCGGTTGGCTTCGCTTTTGGCACTGGCGCGCTGGCCTACGGTCTAATGTCCGGCACCAATATCTCCTTCCATGCCGGTTTCGGCTATTCCCAGGTCAGCGCTTTCTCGCTGCTTGCGATTCCGTTGTTCATCCTGTCGGGCACGCTGATGGGGGCCTCGGGCATCTCCGAGCGGCTCTTGAACTTCGTCAATTCCTTTGTCGGTAGAACCAAGGGCGGACTGGGCGCCGTGACCGTCATCACCTGCGCCCTGTTCGGCGCGATTTCGGGCAGCGCTTCGGCCGCCATTGCCGCCATCGGAAAGATCATGGTGCCCCGGATGATCAAGGAGGGCTATCCGCCCGGCCATGCCACCGCGCTGGTGGCTGTGTCCTCGGTGCTCGCGCTGATGATCCCGCCCTCAATCCCGATGATCGTCTTTGCCATCGCGATCCGGGAATCCGTTGCCAAATGCTTCCTCGCCACCATGGGGCCGGGCGTGCTGCTGGCGCTGATCTATTGCGGGCTGAACTTTTTCTTCCTGCGCAACAACCAGACCATCACCACCGCCCCCAAGCTGCCCCTGCGTGAGACCCTGACCGAGGCCGCAACTACCGGCAAGAAAGCCAGCCTGGCCATCATCATGCCGGTGATCGTGCTGGGCGGCATCTACAGTGGCATCGCCACCCCGACCGAAGCTGGCGCCGTGGCGCTGGTCTACACCCTGGTCGTAGGCATTGCGATCTACCGCTCTCTGCCGATGCAGATGCTGTTCAACTCAACTGTTGAAGCGGCGCGGCTCACCGGTGCAATCCTGATGGTGCTGTTCTTCCTGTTCGTGATGAGCCGCGGCATGGTGCTGGCCAAGGTGCCGACGCAATTTGCCGACCTGCTGCTGACGATCTCCGAAAACAAGATCGTCATCCTGCTGCTGATCAACCTGCTCTTGCTGATTATGGGGATGATCATCGACGATGTCTCGGGCGGGGTACTGGCCGCAATCATCCTGCTGCCGGTCACCCAGAAAATCGGCCTGGACCCGATCCATTTCGCTGCCATTGTCGGTACCAACCTCGGGCTCGGCAATATCTCTCCGCCCTGCGCCCCGCTCCTCTACATGGCCGGCGGCGTCACCCGTCAGCCGCTGTCGGTCTATGTCGGCCCGACAATGAAGTTTCTGTTGCTGGGGCATTTGCCGATGGTCCTGATCGTGACCTTCGTGCCGCCCGTGGCCCTGTTTCTGCCGGGCCTGCTGGACTGAGTTACTAAGATAAACACCTGTATTAGAAGGAAACCACCTCATGCTGGAAGAAGCCAAGAAACGCACCCTCGACCTGCAAGACCGCATGCGGCAGGCGGGTATCGCCAAGGCCGTATTCACCGACGAAAGCTCGATTGCTTATCTGGCCGGATTCTGGGGCTACCTGGGCATTGAGTTCGGCCGCCCCTCTATGGTGGTTGTGGACGCAAATGACGCTCCCATCGTCATTACCCCGCTGATGGAATCCGAGATGGTGGCGGAAATGACCTGGGTCGAGGATGTGCGCACCTGGGAAGACATCGGCCAGCGCAGCTGGGGGCGGGCCCTGGCGGGCGCCTTGGGCGAAAACCCCAACGAAATCTGGATCGAACGCGGCACCATTCCCGCAATTGTGCGCAACCACCTGGACGACACCTATCCCGGCGTGCCGCTGAGGGATATCTCGCCGGTGCTGGGCGCCATGCGCACCATCAAGACTCCGTTTGAGATCGGCGTCATGAAGGAAGCAGGCCAGATCGCCGGCGCAATGATGGCCGCCGCCCATGACAGTCTGCGCGAAGGTGCGCGCGAGTATGAATCCGCGCTGGCCGTAATCGAAGCGGGTTCACGCAAGGCTGCCACTTTCCTGACCGCCAAGGGCTGGGACCGCTTTGTCTCGCCGATGATTCACAACCTGCAGATCCTGCAGAGCGGCACCGAGACCTCAATGGTGCACCGCCGTGCCAGCGTGCGGGCCTACGAGAAATTCGACCCGGTTTACTTCTGCTTCTGCAACATGGCGCAGTTCAAACAGTACAAACTGGGCTTCGACCGCATGTTCCACATCGGCGATGTGACCGACCAGGCCCGCGACGTGCAGGAAGCTGCAATTGAATCTCAGCAGGCTGCGATTGCCGTGATGCGCCCGGGTGTACTGGCAGAAGACGTCGCGGCTGCTGCCAACGAAGTCTACCGCGCCCGAGGCTACGAGACTGGCTACCGCACCGGCCGCTCCATTGGTGTTGCCTACCTGGAGGCGCCTGAGCTGAAGGCTGGCGACAAGACCGTGCTGCAACCCGGCATGACCTTTGCGGTGGATGGCGGCATTTCGGTGGATGGCGTCACCGCCGGCCGGATCGGGGATTCTGTGGTGGTGACCGAGAGCGGCACCGACTACATCACCAGCTACCCTCGTGAAATCCTACTGAGCAAGGGCTGACCCATGACTGCCAGCCTGAATATAGCTGTCGCCCAAAGCCCTGCGGACCTGGCTGGTCCGCAGGCGCGGCTGACCTGGTTGCAGGACCGCCTTTCCCGGCTGGAAGGGCGGCAAACGGATTTGCTGCTCCTGCCTGAGCTGTTTTTGACCGGCTACAACATCGGCAGCCGGGTTTCCGAGTGGGCGGAACCTGTTAATGGGCCGTCGGCTGCAGCAATTGCAGAGCTTGCCCGGGCGTATCAGGTCGCCATTCACTATGGCTTCGCCGAACAGAAGGACGGGAGCCTCTTCAACTCCGCCTCTTGCATCGGCAAGGATGGTGAGCTTTTGGCAACCCACCGCAAGCTGCTGCTGCCTCCCGGCTTTGAAGGCGATCACTTCAGCCCCGGGGGCTGTTACACACTGTTTGAGCTGGGCGGGTTCAAGGTTGCCACGCTGATCTGCTACGACGCTGAATTCCCCGAAACTTTCCGGGAAGTGGCGCAGGCCGGCGCCGAGCTTGTCCTGGTTCCTACTGCACTGGGTGCGCAGTGGGGCGTAGTGGCCCATACCGTTATTCCCGCACGTGCATTCGAGAACGGTGTATTTGTCTGCTATGCGAACTCCTGCGGGCATGAAAACGGCATGGACTACTTTGGCGGCAGTTGTGTCATCGCTCCCAATGGGCAGGAACTGGCCAGAGCTGGCGAAGATGAAGAGATGCTGTGTGTGCAGGCCCGCAAAGCCTCAGTCGCCGCCGCTCAAGCCCGGCTCCCGTATCTCGCGGACCGGCTGAAACTACCTGGTGTACCTGGTTGATCAATGGCGGCCGTGGCGCAAACAGAATTTCGCGTCAGTCAGACAGATGAGATCAGACAGTTTTAACTGCTCGTTTCCGAACGATGAAACATGCCGGCTAAGGGAACCGGATTTCAAATACGGCCCCCTGCGGGGAGGCGGCAGCCGTCAAGACCGCGCCATAGCCGTCGAGCACTGCCGTCACGATTGCCAGCCCCATGCCGGTGCCGCCCTCTTCACGGCGGGTGGTGAAGAATGGGTCTGCCAGCCGGGGCAAGTCGCACTCGCTCAACCCTTCGCCATCGTCCGAGATCCGCAAAAGACCGTCCGAATAGGCCAATGTCAGCACCTTTGCCCCGTGGGCGCGGGCGTTCTGCGCCATGTGCGCCAAGATTATCCGCCCGTGTTCTTCAGATAAGGGCAGCGGCGCGTTGCCCGGGTTCCCAACCCGTACCTCCAGCCCTTCAATCTCAGGCAGCATGTCTTGCAGGCGCCCGGGCCCCGACTTGACCGCTTGTCTTAACTGAGACATCTCGCGCAGGCGGGTCAGCAGGGTGTTCATGCGGGCGGCCTCGGTGCGGATGTTGTCCAGCAGTTTGCGCCGGTCATCGGCAGACAAGGCAGGCTCCGACAATAATTCGGCTGCCCCGGTGATTGAGGTGACCGGCGATTTCAGCTCATGGGTGACATGGTCGGTGTAGGTGGCGATTTCACGTGACCGGCTGTGAAGCGTTCCGGCCATCGAGAGCATGCTCTGCCCCAGTTCGGCGAGTTCGCGCACACCGTAATGCTGCAGCGGCTGCGCAGGCGGCTTTCCGCCCTCAGCAATCGCCTGAGCCTCGTCGCGCAGCCCCCGTACCGGCTGCGACATCAGGCGAAGCAGAAGATATCCGGTCAGGACAGCACCGGTAAGGGTGAACAGCGCCATGATGATCAATGCGTCGCGCTCCCGGAATAAGAACTTGCTGAGGTTCAGCGGGGTGCGCGACAAAAGAACCACTCCGATCACCCGGCCATAGGACAGTACCGGGTAGCCAACAAAGACCCTGTATCCGGTGTCGCGGCTGAGCGAGGCGAGCGGATGGCGGCCATAGGCATCGTCGCGGGCGCGCAAGACGGTGCCAAGCTTGCCTGCCAATGCCGCCTGCACCTCCGGCAGACCAGCATGCGAGCGCAGGCCCTCTTCGCCGGTGCCATTCCCCTCGTGGTCCAGGAAGATCACCCCGGCCAAGGTGCTCTTGCCCGCTTCCCGGGCCATGTCGATCAGCGCGGGCAGCAGCGCCCGGTGGCGCGGGTCGGACAGGGTTCCGGCCTCCTCGCCTGCGGGCATCGGCGGCAGCACCGGGTCGCGGCGCAGGTTGATGCTGGCCCGCGCCGGACGCAGATCGCTGGCCCAGAACTCAAGCACCTCCTGTTCCGGGATGCTGCCGATGCTGCGGCCACCGGCGGCTTCGAAGCGGCTGCGGTAGATCTCGGCATAGATCGCGCCCTGCTGCAGCAGCGCCTGTTCGGTCTCTCGTACGAACTGGCTGGAGGTCAGCCGCACCGTCAGCATCGCCGCCAGCGGGATCGAGACCAGTGCGCAGCAGACCATCGCCACCAGCAGGGCCATAGACGGGCGCCATTTGCGGTGAACGCGCCTCACCCCGGGCACGTGCAGGCGCCCAGTTTCACGCCGACGCCGTGAACCGTGGTGATGATATCCGCACAGCCCGCTTGCGCTGCCTTGGCGCGGATATTGCGGATGTGGCTGTCGATGGTGCGTCCGGACATGGTGGAGTTGGCCCCATAGACCGCCTCAATCAGCGCATTGCGGTCATGCACCTGGGCCGGATGGCGCAGGAGTGTAGCGAGAAGCTGGAATTCAGTCGCCGTAAGGTCAATCGGCGTGCCGCCAATGCGGCAGGTATGCCCCGTTGAATCCAACCCCAGTGCCCCGTGCCGCAGGACTGGAGATTGGGCGCGGCGGCCGCGGGCCAGGATCGCCTTGATCCGCAGCACCAGCTCGCGCGGGCTGAAGGGTTTGGCGACAAAGTCATCCGCACCGAGCTGGAACCCCAGCACCCGGTCGATCTCGTCATCCTGCGCAGTCAGGAACAGCACCGGCAGATCTGAGCGCGCCCGGATTGCCTTGCAGCATTCAAACCCGTCCATCTGCGGCATGCCGATATCCAGCAGCACCAGGTCAATGGTTTCACGCCCCACATGGGTCAGCGCGGCCTGGCCGTTAGCAGCCTCACTGGTGCGCATGCCGGCACCCTGCACGGCGATGCGGATCACGTCTCGGATCTTGGGGTCGTCGTCGACAATCAGGATATGCGGTTCCATGTCCGGTTTGTCGCAAGCGGTTTTCGGGTTGTCCACAGGAAGCTGCATCGGCGGCGGTCCTATGCCCGCCGCGCCCGGCGCGGACGAAGGCCCAGAAGGGTCATTGCCGCAACCAGCGCCAGTCCCAGGATCGCTTCGGGTTCGGGCGACGAGGAGCCGGAGAACCCCTGCGACGGGTACGCCTGTGCCGTCACGCCGGAAACCATCGGCAGCGGAACGGCGGCGGCCTGTGCGGTCTGGCCGGTGGTGTTCACAACTTGGCTGGACACGGCGACAAAGGAGGTGTTGCGGGTTTGCAGGGAGTAGTCCAGGCCAAGGCGGGTGATTTCCTTCTCAGCGGCTTCTGAGCGGTCGCGCACGGCGATCTGGCGCTCCAGGGTCGCAATCCGGTTGCGGGCCCAGATCAGTGGCAGCGCGGCATTGGCCGCCGCTTCTGTCAGAGTCAGCTGCACTGGCATCTGTGCAGGCCGCCCCTGCACCAGGCCTTTGAGCAGGATCTGTCCCTGTTGCGCGCCGTCGTAGCGGGCATGGATCCGCAGGCTGCTGCCGGCAAACAGGTCGGGCAGGCGAGAGGGCGTCACTTCGGCAACACCCAGCCCGCCCCAGTCGATCTCGATATTCGTCAGCAGCGGGGTCTTAAGGTTTGCGGCCATGACTTCGGCCGCTTCCAGCGCGCCCTCGTCCAGCGCGACATAGCGGGAGAAGCCGCGGCCTTCCTCTGCCATCGCATCCAGCAGATAGCGGTTCACCGAATTGCCGATGCCGAAGGCATAGATGCGGGCCTGGCCGATCTGGCCGCGGATTGTGCGCAGCACCCGGGCTTCGTCGCCGATATAGCCGTCCGACAGGAACACGACGATACGCATGGTGCCTTCCGGGCTGGCGGTGGCGAATGCGGTGCGGACGGCGTTGCCGATCTCGGTGCCGCCGCCGGTAGAGAGGCGCGAGACGAACTTGCGGCCCTTGCGGATGTTAGCGGCGGTTGCCGGAGTTGCTGCGGCTGAGAAGTGCCTGGCCGAGCTGGCAAAGGGGATGATGCGGAAGTAATCGCCCGGGCGCAGGCCCTGCAGCGCTGCGTCCATGAAGCGTTTGCTGGCGGCCATCGGCTGGCCGGCCATCGAGCCGGAGGTGTCGAGCACAAACACCAGTTCGCGCGGGGTGGCGGTGGCCTCATCGGCAGCGGCAGGCGGTTCCACCAGCAGCGACAGGAAGCCGCCGCGCGCGTCCTGATGCGACAGGACAGCGGCCTGCAAATCCTCTCCGCCCAATTCGTAGCGCAGCACCAGGTCGCGGTTGTCCATGACCTTGCCGCCGGTGAATGCAGCAGTCAGCCCGCTCTCCGTTTCAGCCGTATCCAGCGGATGCGTAGGGCTGTGAAAGCCTGAGACATCTACGCCGCCTTCGAGGGTCAAATCCAGCGACACCCGTTCGGATGTGACCGTTGCAGGCAGGTCCAGGCCTGCGACCTGGGGATAGGCGGGGAGCGGGTCCACCGACCATGTGGCATCCTCCAGCGGGATCTCTTCCGTGCTGGCCATTTGCGGCTCTAATCCGGGGCTTTTATAGCGCGGACCGACAATCAGCGGGACAACCAGCTCGTACTGGCCGTCGATTTTGGGCACCATCTGCACATAGCGCAGCGTCACCTCGACCGGCAGGCCCGGCATCAGGTTGGCTATGCGCTGGGTGAACATGTTGGGGCGGTGCTGAGTCAGCAGCGCGGCGGCCTTGCCTTCCTCGGCAGCTTGCGCGAATTCCGCCTCGGCCAGGGCCTTCTTGCGGATCACTGCTTGCACGGTTTCCTCTCCCACCTGCATCACCATTCCATAGACCGCGGCGTGCTGGTTCAGCGGAAAGAGATACTCCGCCTCCACCGGCACGCGCGCGGGGTTCTGGAACGTCTGGCGCACCTCGACTGTGGCCATGTCGCCCTGGATGCTGACCTTCAGCGCGCTGTCCAGAAGCCGCAGGTCAAAGGTTTCGCTGCCGGCACGGGCCACCACCCTTCCGCCCAGATCATCGCGGCCGGGGTCGGCATGGGCGGCAAAAGGCCAGATGAAAGCAGCCAGAAAAATCGTCAGGATACGCATTGGTCAAACTCCTTATGGAAAGTCACAAATCAAGTGCCGCCAGCACCGCGGCCTCATAGGCGGCGCGGTCCGGTTCGGGCATGGATTTCGGGGTGATGCGCTGGACCGATTGCCAAACGCGGGAAGAGCCGTTGAGCCAGCTCCACACTGCCTCGCCCACCCCGGCAGTGCGGGCGCCGTCCTGCGAGACAAAGCTGACGGCAACATGCCAGACGCGGCCATCGGGGCCGGTTGCCTCATAAACCGAGGTGGGCAGCGGCTCGAACCGGGTGCCGAGGAAACGCACGCTGTAACCCATGCCCAACAGGCAGGCGGCGGGTGAGTGCAGATGGCGCAGCGGCGAGGCGGTGCGCACGAGGTTCACGCCCAAAGGCCCGAACTGCGCCTTTTGCGCGGTGCCGCCATAAGAGGCGAAATATGCGCGCTCCATCTCCGACAGCGCAACACGTTCCCCCCGCTGGCCCAGCAGCTGGCCAGGCAGCTCGGCCTGGGTGACCGGAGCGGAACGGTCCAGCGGCTGGCGCGGTGCATTGACCACGGCAATCGCAAAGCCAAGTGCCACCACCGCCGCCGGGAAATGCAGCCTGTGCGGGATGGACAGCTCGGGCATCATCCGCCGCCCGGCAGGCGCGGGGCGCGGATGGTAGAACAGCAGCACCGGCAGCGCCGCAGCGGCCAAGGTGCCCAGCCCGATGCCGGTGTGCAGCGCCGGCGACATCGTGTCGATGCCACTGGCCAGCCCGGCTGCCAGCAGGGTAATCCGCAGCCCGTTGCCCAGCACCGCCACGCAGGCAATCGCTGCACCGCCCAGCAATGCATGGGGCAGGGCGGGCCGGTAGAGCACGTTCAGAAAGGCCCAGAGGCTGATCAATTGCAGCAGCCCTGACGCGCCGGAACAGGGCAGATCGACCAGCACATCCAGGCCGTTCAGCCGCAGCCGGACGCCCTCGCAGGCCAAATCCGGAAAAAACGGCGTAAGCATCGCGCAGGCCGCCCGGGCCGAGACCATCTGCAAAGGGAAACCGGCCACCCGCTCCAGGATCGGCCCCAGCGGCAGGCAGAACAGGAACAGCACCGCCAGCCAAAGCGGCGACAGGGCAATCCGCCGCTGGTCCAGCCGCAGGAACGCTGCCAGAGCAAAAACATCCACCGCCAGCGCCAGCGCGCTGAGGATATTGACGGCCAGCATCTGCCCGGCCAGCCGGACACAGGCGGCAGCCAGAAACAGCAGTATAACCCGCGCCCGCCGGTCCTCTCCCTTAGAGGGTGAACTGGCAAGGGACACACCGGCCAGCCCGGCCAACAGCAGGCCGTAGAGCCCGCCATCAGACTGATATGAGGGATCGCGCCAGCTTTCGATCAGCCAGCGGACCGGTTCGACGGCCAGCAGGGCCGATGCGGCGGCCAGGCCGCTCCAGAGCAAAGTATCGCGTTTCTGTTCCATGCCGCCTTGTCGCAGGCGTATGTGCATCTCAACGGGGCAAGATGTGCAGAGTTTGTGCAGAGGTTTCACGCAACGGGCGGCAGGTATTGTCCCAGCAGTGAATGCCTGTCGGCTGGGCAACCGTGACAGGTTTATTGCAGGGCGCTTTGCGAGCGGCTAAAGATTCCCATCATGCAAGGCCTGGAGTACACGCATAACCTAGGGCTGGTGGCCGCTTCTTTTTTTGTTGCACTGGTAGCAGGGTTCACAGGGCTGTCACTGACCAAGGGCCTGTCCGCGCGCTCGTTCGCGCAGCGGAAGCTTGCGATTGCGCTGTCGTCTGTGGCGCTGGGCGGCGGCATCTGGTCGATGCATTTCGTTGCCATGCTGGGGCTGCAGCTGCCGATCCAGTTCTACTACGACTCTGCGGTCACCCTGGCCTCGGCGCTGGTCGCGATCCTGGTTGTGGGTGTTGCTCTGCTGATCCTGCATTTCTGGCAACGCACGCGAATGACCCTGGTCCTGGCCGGCACCACAGTGGGGCTGGGGGTGCTGGCGATGCATTACATTGGCATGGCCGGGTTGGAATTGTGCCGTGCGCTTTACACGCCGGCCGGCATTGCCATGGCGGTTGCGGCGTCCTGCGTGCTGAACACCGCAGCGTTTTCAATCGCCTATGGCGAGCGCAGCCACCGTAACATTCTGCTTGGAACGGCAGGCTTCGGCCTCGCGGTTTTCACGGTGCATTTCATTGCCATTGCCGGCACCAGATTCGTTCCATTGGAGGTCACCAGCCAGGTTGGTCCGCTGATCGGCAATGAAACGCTCGCAATCGGCGTGGTTTTGAGCAGTTTTGCCCTTTGCGCTGCATTTCTTTTGACCGGGGTCACTTTTTTGAAGCCATCACCGGCGGTGTTGGAACAGCCGCAAGCAGACGCTGCTCCCCAGCCCGCCGCCGAAGCGGAACCTGAAGCCGAGGCCGGACCGGTCTCGCGGCAGATCCCTTACGAGCAGGAAGGCCGCACACAGTTCTTCAGCGCTGATGCGGTGGCTGCGATCCGGGCTGA
>JBFOLS010000575.1:0-3904 GCA_040830225.1 Leisingera sp. | reverse complement strand
CATCCTTTGATTGAAGGTGCACATGAGACTCCCTTGTTTCAATGCTTCGCCTTTCCATGCTGTGTACCTCACGCCCGGTCCGAGGGTTTGCCGGGCATCAGGTCGTAGGGGTGTTTCCAGCCGGGCACCTCGCTGATGCGGGTGAGCCAGGCATCGATATTGGGCCACTCGGCGCGGTCAAAGCCGAAGGGTTCGGGATAGTACAGATAGCTGCAGCAGCTGATGTCGGCGTTGGTGAGGCCATCGCCCACGATCCACTCGCGTCCCTGCAGGTGATGCTCCAGCGTGGCATAGGCGGCCTTCAAACGGCCTCGCATGAAGGCAACGACATCCGGCGAGCGGTGTTTTTCCGGCAGGAAATTCATCAGGAAACGGGTCATACCAGCTTGGCTGGACATCTTGTGATTGTCCCACAGCACCCAGCGCAGCACTTCGTATTTGTCCTCGGGGCGGCCGCCGAACTTGCCGGTCTTGTCGGTGATATACTGCTGGATCGCGCCGGACTGGCTGAGAGTCAGATCGCCGTCCACCAGCACCGGCGCTTCGGCCATGGCGGAAAATTCCCGGAACTCAGGGGTGCGGGCCGCGCCGCTGAAGAAATCGACAAAGACAGGCTCCCAAGCGAGGCCCGAGAGCTCAAGCGCAAGCGCTGCCTTGTAGGAGTTGCCGCTTTCGCCAAAGCAATGAAGTTTGATGGTCATCAGTTGTTCCCTGTATCTGCTGCTGGAGCGGGGGTTTCACATCCCCGCACCCCCGTGGAGTATTTTTGGAAAGATGATGCGGCGTTAACCCGCATCCATGCGGTGATTGCTAAACTTAACCTGCGGTACAGGCTGGAGAGCCGATGGCCGTGAAAGGTGAAGACGTCCCTGCCCATTTGGCGAAGGCCTGGGGGCAGGGGCGCTTCTTTGTCTTCATCTTTCCCAAAATACTCAAAATCCATCATCTGCCTCCAGCGGCTTCACCGCGGCTCTTGCGCCTAAAGCGACCGCGCAATCAGCTCCTTCATGATCTCATTGGTGCCGCCGTAGATCCGCTGCACCCGTGCGTCGGCCCACATTTCACCCACGGCGTATTCCTGCATGTAGCCATAGCCGCCATGCAGCTGCAGGCATTCGTCCAGCACTTCTCCTTGCGTGTCGGTCAGCCAGTATTTTGCCATGGCCGCCTTTTCGACCGTCAGCTTGCCCTGCAGGTGCTCGCTGATGCATTCGTCCAGAAAAGCTCGGGCGACGCAGGTCTTGGTCAGGCATTCAGCCAGCTTGAAACGGGTGTTCTGGAATTGCGTGAGCGGCCCGCCGAAGGCTTCGCGCTCCTTGCAATAGGCGACGGTGCGCTCCACCGCGCCTTCCATCGCGCCAACGGCACCGCAGGCGATGATCAACCGCTCCTGCGGCAGCTGTTGCATCATCTGATAAAAACCCTGGCCCTCGGTGCCGCCCAGGATGTTTTCCGGCGGAATCTCGACATCGCTGAAGAACAGCTCGGAGGTATCCGCCGCATGGCAGCCGATCTTGTCGAGGTTGCGGCCGCGGGAAAATCCTTCCGCACCGTCTGTTTCTACCGCCACCAGCGATACACCCTTGGCGCCAGCGGCCGGATCGGTCTTGGCCGCCACCAGGATCAGGTTGGCGTGCTGGCCGTTGGTGATGAAAGTCTTCTGCCCGGACAGCCGGTAGGCATTGCCGTCGCGCACCGCCTTGGTCTTGATCGCCTGCACGTCCGAGCCGGTGGAGGGTTCGGTCATCGCCAGGGCGCCGACCAGGTCTCCGGTCACCATCTTCGGCAGCCAGCGCTGCTTCTGCTCCTCGGTGCCATAGGCGAGGATGTAATGCGCCACGATGCCGGAATGGATGCCGTTGCCCCAGCTGGCCAGATTGGCGCGGCTGCCTTCCATCAGGATCACGGCTTCATGGCCGAAATCGCCGCCGGCTCCGCCATACTCAGCCGGGATCGAAGGGCAGAGCAAGCCGAGCTCGCCGGCCTGATTCCAGGTTTCCCGGTCCATCATGCCCTGCTTGCGCCAGGTCTCGAACTGGGGAGCCCATTCATTAGTGATAAACTGGGCGGTCATCTCCGCGAGCATCTGATGCTCATCGGTCATCCATGCAGACTGCGTGCTGGTCATGTCTCTCCCTTGGCGCCCGCAGGGGCTTATCTCTTGCGGGCCTCCAGCTCGGCGTTGAACAGCCGAAGCCGGTGGCCCAGGTTCTCGTGATCCGTCACGCTGTCGAAATTCTCGAACAGGAACGACAGCGCTTCCCCCTCATCCAGCCCGGCCTCCTGGGCGAACCTCTTCAGCCTTCGGTAGCCGTCCTCGGTCATGGCGATCGGCAGGCGGCGGGTCAGGCGGAAACGTTTCGGCATATCTGGTCCTCAAAGTGTCAAAGGCACCGGCCGGGGCTGGAACCGGGCGCCCAAGGACGGGCGCCCGAAGGCATCAGAAGGCGTCTGCGTCCAGTGCCATCACTGCATCTGCGCCGCTTTCGATGCGGGCCAGGTGCAGTTTGGTCGCGGGCAGCCGCCGTGCCATATAGTACCGGCCGGTTGCGAGTTTCGTCTCATAGAACGCCGCGTCAGGCGACCCGGCGTCAAGCGCTTCCTGCGCGGCCTTGCCCATCTTTGCCCACATCAGGCCCAGGCAGACCTGTCCGAACAGATGCATGAAGTCGTAAGAGCCTGCCAGCGCGTGGTTCGGATCCTTCATGCCGTTCTGCATGAAGAACATGCCCGCCGCCTGCAGGTCCTTGGAGGCTGCTTTCAGCGGGTCGATGAATTCCTTGGTGAAAGCCTCTGAAATCTCTTTGTTTTCCTGGCAGAAAGATTTCACCTGGTCAAAGAAGGCTAGCACGTATTTGCCGCCATGCTGGCCCAGTTTGCGGCCCACCAGATCCAGCGCCTGCACGCCGTTGGCGCCCTCATAGACCATCGCGATGCGGGCGTCGCGGGTGTATTGCGACATGCCCCATTCCTCGATGTAGCCGTGGCCGCCATAGACCTGCTGCGCCTGCACGGTCATGTCGTAGCCCTGATCGGTCAGGAAACCCTTGATCACCGGGGTCATCAGCGAGATCAGACCGTCGGCGTCCTTGTCTTCCGCCCGGTGCGCCTGGTCGATCAAAGTGGCCCCCCACAGAAGGAACGCGCGCGCGCCTTCGGTAAAGCTTTTCTGATCCATCAGCGAGCGGCGGATGTCCGGATGCACGATCAGCGGATCGGCCGGCCCGTCCGGGTTCTTGGCGCCGGTTACGTCGCGGCCCTGCAGCCGGTCCTTCGCGTATTCGACAGCGTTCTGGTATGCGGCCTCGGCCTGCGCCAGCCCCTGCATGCCCACACCCAGGCGGGCCTCGTTCATCATGGTGAACATGGCGCGCATACCTTTGTGCTCTTCCCCGAGCAGGTAGCCGGTGGCACCGTCATAGTTCATCACACAGGTCGAGTTGCCGTGGATGCCCATCTTTTCTTCGATCTTGCCGACGGAAACACTGTTGCGCTCCCCCGGGGAGCCGTCTTCGTTCACCAGGAATTTCGGCACAATGAAGAGGCTGACACCCTTGATGCCCTCCGGCCCGCCGGGGATCTTGGCCAGCACCAGATGCACGATGTTTTCCGCCATGTCGTGCTCACCGGCGGAGATGAAGATCTTCTGGCCAGAGACCTTGTAGCTGCCATCCGCCTGCGGCTCTGCCTTGGTGCGCATAAGGCCCAGGTCGGTGCCGCAGTGGGGTTCGGTCAGGTTCATAGTGCCGGTCCACTGGCAGCTGACCATATTGGGAAGATAAGTGGCTTTCTGTTCGTCTGTGCCATGCGCCAGAATGGCCGAAGCCGCGCCATGGGTCAGCCCCTGGTACATGGTGAAGGCTTGGTTGGCGGCAGAGAAGAACTCCCCCACCGCGGTGCCGAT
>JBFOLS010000574.1:0-4421 GCA_040830225.1 Leisingera sp. | reverse complement strand
GTGCCGGTGGACATGCCGTCGAAGACACCGGACAGAATCTTCACCGCGTCCGGCTCATTGCGCTGGGTGGTGTTCTTGTTCTGGCCGGGGCGGCGCTTGTCGAGCCACACCTGCAGCATCTCCGGTTCCAGCGGTACATTCGGCGGGCAGCCGTCGACGGTGGCGCCAAGCGCAGGCCCGTGGCTTTCGCCCCAGGTGGTGACGCGGAAGAGGTGTCCAAAGCTGTTCATCGACATGAGGCGCGGTCTCCTTTGCGGGACGTGCTTACCTGCCCCGGCGCAACGCCTCAAGGGGCATCCGTTGCCGCAGCAGCGCCTTGTGCCAATTGCGGAGCGAAAGCGGCCCTTTGATACAAGGGCGGTCACCGCGCCGAAGGTTAACAGCGCTGAAAGGTCAGCGAGTCACTCCGAATGTTTCGCGCGCGAAACATTCGGTCAGAGTTGCTGACCTGAATGCGAGTCCTGAGAACAGTCCAGATTTCCCATCCGGCAAGGCCAGGCGGGTCCCTTGCTTGTGTTTCCGTGCCGCAATCCCTATGGTCCGCGCCACCTCGGGGTGCGCGCTGGCGCTGAGATGACACCCGTTGAACCTGAACCGGATCACACCGGCGGAGGGAAGGTACTGGAAGTCCTCCACCCTTGCCCAAAGCCGCAAAGGAGGATGGCATGAAACATCTTGCATTTGCAGCGGGACTGCTCGGCGCATCGGCGGCTTTTGCCGAAACGCCTGAATTGACCGTTTACACTTATGACAGCTTTGTCTCCGACTGGGGCCCGGGGCCTGCGGTGGAGAAGGCCTTCGAAGAGATCTGCGGCTGCGACCTGAAACTGGTCGGTGCAGGCGATGGCGCGGCGCTGCTGGCGCGGGTCAAGCTGGAGGGAGAACGCTCGGATGCCGATGTCGTTCTCGGGCTCGACACCAACCTGACTGCGGCGGCCAAGGAAACCGGCCTGTTTGCCGATCACGCGGTCAGCGCCGAATATGCGCTGCCGGTGGAATGGAACGACACGACATTTGTGCCGTATGATTGGGGTTATTTTGCCTTTGTCCATAACGCCGATGCAGCCGCACCTGCGGATTTCAAAGCGCTGGCGGACAGCGATACCAAGATCGTCATTCAGGATCCGCGCTCCTCGACTCCGGGCCTCGGCCTGCTGCTGTGGGTCAAGGCGGCCTATGGCGACGAGGCGCCGGCAATCTGGAAGGGCCTGTCCGACAACGTCGTCACTGTGACCAAGGGCTGGTCCGAGGCATACGGTATGTTCCTGGAAGGCGAGGCCGACATGGTGCTCTCCTACACAACTTCGCCTGCGTACCACCTGATTGCCGAGGAGGATTCCTCCAAGGCGGCGGCCTCCTTTGACGAGGGCCACTACATGCAGGTGGAAGTGGCCGGCAAGCTGGCAGGCACCGACCAGCCGGAACTGGCTGACCAGTTTCTGGCCTTTATGGTGTCGGATGCGTTCCAGTCGATCATCCCGACCACCAACTGGATGTACCCCGCTGTGACCCCGGCGGCGGGCCTGCCGGAAGGCTTCGAGACCCTGGTGCAGCCGGGCAAATCGCTGCTGCTGAACGAGACGGAAGCCGCTGAAGTACGTGATGCAGCGCTGGGCGAATGGCTGGACGCGCTCAGCCAGTAAGCGCATTTCCCGGGATCGGCGCGGCCTTTCTTGTGGCTGTGCTGATTCTGGGAACCCTAGCGGCTGTTGCCTTCCGGGCTGAGGCTGGCACCGGCCTTTCCGTCAGCGACTGGGCCGCACTGCGGTTCACACTGACCCAGGCGAGCCTGTCTGCGCTGCTGAGCGTCGGCCTTGCCATACCTGTTGCCCGCGCGCTGGCGCGGCGGCGGTTTCCGGGGCGGCGTTTGCTGATTGCCCTACTCGGCGCGCCGTTCATTCTTCCTGTCATTGTAGCCATTCTGGGACTGCTGGCGGTTTTCGGCCGGGCTGGCTGGCTCAGCGCCCTGCTCAGTCTGCTTGGTTTGGAGCCGGTGCAGATCTACGGGCTGCATGGTGTGGTACTGGCGCATGTGTTCTTCAATCTGCCGCTGGCAACCCGGCTGGTCCTGCAGGGCTGGCAGGAAATCCCGGCCGAGCGTTTCCGCCTGACTGCGCAGCTGGATGCCGGTCCGCTGGCAATGTGGCGGCTGCTGGAGGCGCCAATGCTGCGGAGGGTGGCTCCGGGGGCGCTTGCGGTGGTCTTTGCCATATGCCTATCCAGCTTTGCCGTGGCGCTGACCCTGGGCGGGGGGCCGCGGGCAACGACAATTGAACTCGCCATATATCAGGCGTTCCGGTTTGACTTTGATCTGGGCCGCGCGGCGCTGCTGTCAGGGATGCAGTTGGTGCTGACCGGTGTTGCCGCACTGGTGGCGCTGCGGGTCTCTGCTGGCGAAGGGTTCGGCGCCGGGCTTGACCGCGCGGTGCGGCGCTGGGACGGGCAGGGCGGTTTGGCATGCGGGTTGGACGGGTTCTGGATTGTCCTGTCTGCCGCGTTTCTGCTGTTGCCGCTGGCCGCGATCCTGCTGGCGGGCCTGCCTGGAATTGCCTCCTTGAGAGCCTCAGTCTGGCAGGCGGCGGGGAATTCCATTCTGGTTGCGGCCATCAGTACCCTAATCCTGCTGATGCTGGCCTTGCCAATGGCGGCTGCCGTTGCCGCGGGGCGGAACGGGATGACGGAACTTGCGGGCATTCTTGGACTCGCTGCCTCACCGCTGGTGATCGGCACCGGTCTGTTCATTCTGATTTATCCGATTGCGAATCCCTTCGCGCTGGCGCTGCCTGTAACGGCGCTGGTCAATGCGGTGATGGCGCTGCCCTTTGCCATGCGCATCCTGGTGCCCCGGGCGCGGGAAGTGCTGGGGCGCTATGGCCGGTTGTCGCTGTCGCTCGACATGCAGGGCTGGGCCTTTGTGCGCCATGTCTATCTGCCCCGGATGCGGGCGCAGACCGGGTTTGCTGCCGGGCTGGCTGCGGCTTTGTCGATGGGAGACCTCGGTGTGGCGGCGCTGTTTGCAGATCCGGACTTCGCAACATTGCCTTTACAGATTTACCGTTTGATGGGGGCCTACCGGATGGAGGCAGCGGCGGGCGCGGCGCTGCTGCTCCTGTTGCTCTCGATGGGGGCGTTCTGGACCCTGGACCGCGGAGGGCGCTGGCATGCTGAAGCTTGAGAACTGCCGGATTATGAACGGCAGCTACGCTGTGGAGGCTGATCTGGCCATTGCGCCTGGCAGCTGCGTTGCCGTGATCGGCCCTTCGGGGGCCGGGAAATCAACGCTTGTGGAAGCTGTCGCGGGCTTTCTGCCCGTGAGCCGCGGGCGGATCAGTTGGAACGGCGCTGATCTGACCTCAGCGCAACCGGGCAAGCGGCCGGTGGCGATGCTGTTTCAGGACGGCAATCTGTTTCCGCATCTGACCGTAGCGCAGAATGTGGCCTTGGGCATCCAAGCGAACCTGCGGCTGGCGGATGCGGAGTGGCGCCGGGTGGATACTGCCTTGGCCCGTGTGGGGCTTGAGGGCATGGCCGCCCGCAAGCCCGCGGCGCTGTCGGGGGGGCAGCAAAGCCGGGTGGCCTTGGCGCGGGTGCTGGTGCAGGGGCGGGACATCCTGCTGCTGGATGAGCCTTTTGCGGCGCTTGGCCCGGCGCTGAAGGCAGAGATGCTGGATCTGGTCGCGGAATTGGCACGCGAAAACGGCGCGACCGTTCTGATGGTCAGCCATGACCCTGAAGATGCCCGCCGAATCGCGGACCAGGTGGTTCTGGTGGCGGACGGCAAGGTGCATCCGCCGCAACAGACGGCGGAGCTGTTGGACAATCCGCCGCCCGCATTGAAAGCCTATTTGGGTTAGGCGGCCAGCGTGGCTGCGCGCGTTTTGGTGATCATCAGCGCGGCATTGGCGGCCTCGCGGCCTTTCTGCACGAAGTGCTCGCGGTAGATGGCCACGTGATGATCGGTTTCCTGAAAATGATGCGGGGTCAGCGAGACCGAAAGCACCGGGACGCCGGTGTCCATGCCGGCCCGCATAAGGCCGTCGACCACTGCCTGGGCCACAAAATCATGCCGGTAGATACCGCCATCCACAACCAGCGCGGCGCAGGCCACGGCAGCGTATTTTCCGGTCTTTGCCAGCTCCTGCGCCAAAAGCGGCATCTCAAAAGCACCGGGCACGTCAAAGACGTCGACCTGATCGGCGGGAATCAGCTGCAGGAAGCCTTCCAGTGCCTGATCAACGATGTCGGCATGCCATTGCGCCTTGATGAAGGCATAGCGGGTGTGTGTCATCTCGTAATCTCCTTTGGCTCTGACACGTCACCCAAGGCGATCACGAACGGCAGGCGCGCGCAGGGCTGCACAGCCCGAAACGGTCCTGACGCACGTTCTCTTCCATCCGGACTGTGACCGTCGGCTCTGGAGT
>JBFOLS010000573.1:0-18310 GCA_040830225.1 Leisingera sp. | reverse complement strand
CGCCGATAACAACTGCCTGTGCATGGGTTTTCATGCGTCATGTTCCCTTGCCTGCGTGCCAGAAACGGCACCTCCTGCAGGCTGGGGCGGGCCGCTGTTTCTTTCCCGGCGACCCTAGCTGCGGGGGCAGAGGAAGACCCGTGAAGAATTCAGACCCAATGCCCTTGGATTCGATAGGTCATTGAGTGGGGGGTTCTAAGAAGGAAACTGCCCGGCTGGCTTGTCGGACCCAGGAAATAATTGCCTTTGAGTGGGGTTTCTTGCCATTCTAACACGAGGTTAATTGCCTCCGACCGATCGTCGGTCGGTGGTCTTGTTTTGAATCAATGGTTTGAGCCGTATCGGCCTTTTGCTTGTTGCAAGGGTGTGTTGCGCTGTGAAGGTCAGTGCCAGCTGTTGACTGAAGCGGCGGCATTGAGCAGCAGTCAAGCTCAAACCTAGCCAGGTTTTACCCCTAAGTTTTCGAACGCACCCTCGTGCGTTCGGGAGCAAGGCGGCGCGGTGCGCTGGAAAAGGGTCAGCTATGTCCAGGATCAAGTTCACCGAGGCAGAGTTTTACAATGCCGATAAGGACCAGTGGACAACGTGGCAAAGCCTGCAGCGGTTCCTGAAAGTACGCCGCGCGCTCGAACGCTTTATCGTGCCTCCTGACCCGGAGGATCGTGATGCCTTGCTTCATTGGGAAACGAATTGATGCAGGTTGATCTCGGGCGCGAAGCGCAGGACCGCGTAGACCGCCGCGTGAGTAGGTTAGCTGAGCCCTGTCTGCACAACGCCGTGGACGCAAGTGCGTGATGGTTGCCATGACACACCGTATTGCGGTGATACCTAATCGGATCTGGGTCGACGGTACAGCAGTCCAGCCGGAAACCGCGCCGAACACGTACTGGCCGAATGCTCATCCGCCCTCTGTCAGCTTGATCGCAAGCCTTTGAGGCCTCGCGGGAACGTGGTTCCGATGACGCCCTTCTCATGGTTTGCTTCGCAGACCGCTGCCAGGCAGCGGTGGTCCGGACTGTCGCTGCCTTCCGACCAGCACACCAACGAGATGTGAGCTTCAGAACCGAACCAGCATCATGCCGACTGCCAGCGCGTTGGCCGCGTCCCGAAGCTCGTACCCGAAAGGCCTCAGCCGAAAGCCGTGGCAGAAAGCAGGACGGGCAAGAAAAAAATGGCGAAACCGCTTTGGCGGATCAATTCGTCTGCGCAAAACTGATTGACTGAGGCATCCCCGTTACCAAAGTCCTGAGCTCCGCTCTTTTGTTAGTAGAAGACCAGTTTGTGGTCTGCTACTCCGTTTGGGTCCAGCTTCTCAAACGTCCCGGCTTTCACACGGTGAGCCGCTAACAACACCTGTGCATCAAAGCCCTACTCCAGTGACCCATGGACGGCAAACTGGGTGAGATCGGCCTCCTCGGGAGTGATCACCCGGTAAGCTTCCCTGACGCCGGCGTCCGTCAGTTCGCGCGACACGGTCAGAAGCGTGTTGGGCGCATGCTCGTCGCAAAGATCCGCCATTTGTTTCAGCTCCTCAGAGGCCACGGGCAATGCGGCCTCTTCCGAGGGGGCGCCATAGTAGGTGACGAAATGCTGCGCGAGGGTGCGTTCAAGTTCTTTGGTTTCCGCAGAGGTGATTTCGGTGACCGCGACGAATGTTACCCTGCCGCCGGTTTCCAGTCCGAACCAGCCGTTTGCAAAGGCCTGCCGCGCTTTTCCGGTCAGGTCAGCCTCGGTCCAGTTGGAAAACTCAAACCCTCCGGAAAGGCACCATTCACCAGTGCGGGCAGGGCTGTGGTAAACCCGGGTGTCGGACTCGTCGAAATGGATTGCGCGGGCGAGTTTCATGGCTGCTCCAGAAGCGTGGTGAGCGGGATCAGATGCGTGTCGGGGCCGTTTCGCAGCAGCATGCCGAAGTTTTCGTCGACTCCGGCAAACGTGCCGCTGAGGCCCCCCTGGGCAGTTTCCTCGCCCAGCCCCTGCGCCAGCCCGCGCCATTCCGCGTGCAGAACGCGGGGCCCTTCGTCCTCCCAGCGGGTGATCCAGTTGAGGGTATGGCGGGCCCAGCCCTCAATGATGTCACCGGGCTGAACATCAGCGCAGCCTTCGGCATAAAGCGCGGTCCGGTCAGGGGTTAAGCCTGGATCTTCAGAAGGCCAGAGCGGCAGGGCAAGGCCGATAACCAGCCAGCCGGGCACCGCGTCAAGGTCGCTTGTGTCGCTGGCCGCCCGCAGCGCCCCGCATCGGGCACCATTGATATACAGTGTGCCGTCCCAGCCAAGATGCACGGCTACCTCGGGCGGGGCGAGCGCCCCAAGCGCGTTCTGGAAACTGACACCGCACAGCGGCAGCATAGTCATTGCCTGCCGTAGCGGAACATCGGGTGCCAAAACAATTGCGGCTTCCAGCTGCGGGGCATCCAAGCTGTAGCACACCAGCCCGGAGTCACAGCTCAGCACTGCCCGGCGGCAGGCCGTGGCAAAGGAATCTTCTGTACAGGGTTCTCCCTGCATCAAAGGGGGAAAGCGCAATTCGTTCATGCCATGCCCTGTTGGATCAATTGTTCTGCTACCCGGTGAAATGCTTGTGCCTGTGTGCTGTCAGGCTGGGCCACTGTGACTGGCGCGCCGCCGTCCGCGGCAAGGCGGATCTGCATGTCCAGCGGTACTTCGGCAAGCAGAGGAACACCAAGTTTCCCGGCCTCCGCCGCAACGCCGCCATGACCGAACACATGCTCTTCGTGGCCGCAGTTGGAGCAGACATGTGTCGACATGTTTTCGATCATTCCGGCGATCGGCACATTGAGTTGCTTGAACATGTCGATGCCCTTGCGGGCGTCCAGAAGGGCGATGTCCTGAGGGGTCGAAACGACAATTGCACCATCAACGCGGGCCTTCTGCGCCAGTGTCATCTGCACGTCGCCGGTGCCGGGAGGCAGGTCCACGATCAGAACGTCTAGCGCTCCCCATTGCACCTGCATCATCATTTGCTGCAGCGCCCCCATCAGCATCGGTCCGCGCCAGACCACGGCCTGGTCTTCATTCGTCATCAGGCCGATGGACATCATGGTGACGCCGTGGTTGCGCAGCGGCAGGATGGTCTTTCCATCCGGCGATGACGGACGGCCGGAGACGCCCAGCATGCGGGGTTGAGACGGCCCATAGACGTCAGCGTCCAGCAGCCCGACACGGCGGCCACGCGCGGCAAGGGCACAGGCAAGATTGGCGGAGACGGTGGATTTCCCGACCCCCCCCTTGCCGGAGGCGACGGCGAGGATACGCTGAACGCCCGGAATAGCCTGGGGTTCCTGGGACTGGGCAGGCGCTTTGGGTTTCAGATCCGGCGGCGCCTTGGCAGAATGACCGGTCAGCACTATGGAAACCTGCTCGACGCCTTCCAATTCCATCAACCGGGTTTCTGCCCCGGTTTTGACGGCCTCATACTGGGGGGCATGCTCTGGCGCGATTTCCATGACGAAACGTACTGTGCTGCCATCCAGGTTCAGCGCCCGCATGACACCGCTCGCGACAATGTCTCCGCCCAGCACCGGGTCTTCTATGCGCTTCAGGACCTCGAGTACCGCCTCTCTGCTCATTTCGTGCTTCCTTCCTGCCGTTGACGGGCCGCTAGGGGGCCACTTAGGCTGATCCCATCATGCGTGCGGGATATCTGGTTATCATAATCTGGCTGCTGCTGCCTGCCGCAGCTCTTGCCGAGGACGCCCGGCTGGTGCGGCTTCACGCGCCGCAGGTGCTGGTGGACAGCGGGCTGCTGCGCCACATCCTGCCGCGTTTCTCGCTGAAAACTCAAGTAAGAGTGAAGCTTGCCGGACCGGCTGAGGCCGACCTCATTCTGGGCCCGGTAGGCCAGGCTTTGTTCGAGGGAGCAGGCAGAAAGTGGCATCTGCGGAAGCTGCGCCGGGGGCATGAAGGAACGGACAAGCTGGTCAAATGGTTGCGGTCTGATGTCGGCAGCCGTGCGATTCTTGGTTTCGCCCCCGAGGGCGTGCCGCTGTTCACGGCCCTTATGGAAGCTTCTGACGACCCGGCCATGGAGGAACCTGACGGCAATGCGGCGCTGGGGCGGCAAGTGGCGCAGGCGGAATGCAGCCGTTGCCACGTCGTGGCAGAGGGCGCGGGGATTGCCGGAATTGGCTCGACCCCCAGTTTCCAGGTGCTGCGCAGCCTGGCTGACTGGGAAGACCGCTTCTCTGCTTTCTACGCGCTGAATCCGCATCCGGCTTTCACTGTGATCCAAGACGTGACGGAACCCTTTCCGGAGGACCGGCCTCCGCCAATCCATCCCGTTGTCCTGACCTTGGAAGATGTTGAGGCACTTCTGGCCTATGCCGCCGCGCTGGCGCCGGCGGATCTGGGGGCTCCGCTGCAGCATCAGTGATCGCGGCGTTTGCTGAGATAGTCGTCAGTGGTGCGCGGCCGCGGGCGCTCACCGGCGGCAAAGGGACTGCTGTCACTGTGGAACTGAGCGTTCACCCGGCAATCGTCGCACATCTGGATCATCTTCAAAGCGCCTGGGTTCTGATACATGCTGTGTGCTGCCAGCTTATCGGTGATCTTTTCGATCGTGGATTTCACTCCGAACAGAGTTCCGCATTCGATACAGGCAAACGGCTCCTCCTCGTTCACCACCTGTTGCGTCAGGGCTGCCGGAGTAAGGTCGAGCCGGGGCTGCAGAGAGATGGCATCTTCTGGGCAGACCCGGGTGCAAAGGCCGCATTGCAGGCAGGCGTCCTCCTGAAAACGCAGCTGCGGTGCATCCGGGTTGTCGCCAAGCGCGCCTGAAGGGCAAAGCGAGACACAGGAGAGGCAGAGAGTGCAGCTGTCCGTATCGACCGCCACAGCACCATAGGGCGCGCCTTCGGGCAAGGGCAGCACCGAGGTGTCCGGATTCAGCGCGCGGGCTGCCTGACGGGTGATCTGGCGGCGGGTGCCGAGCGGGCGGACAGGAGAGGCACAAGGGGCTGGGGCTTTACTGCCGTACAGCGCGGCTTCCAGTGCCTCGGGGTCGGTGAGGTCGAGCATCTGCACCTTGCTTGCGCCGCCGATAGCTTCTGCCAACCGGATCTGAGTCATGAGCGCTTCCCGGTCCGTGCCGGGGCCAGGCAGCAGCGAGACCTGCGCGAAACCGGCAGCGAGGGCGGCAAGCGCCTCTGCATGGCCAAAGAGGTTCAGGGCAGGCACCTCCATCGGGATCACGTCGGCTGGCAGCCCGCGCCCGAACCGGGCCGACAGGCGGATCATTTCCGCCCCGTGCGCTTCAGATACCAGCAGGCGCGGCGCGGCACCGCCCGCATCCAGATAGGCTTTGGCCAGTGTCTGAACCCGGCGCATGGTCAGATCCACAGGCGGTGCGTCATAGCTGATGGCGCCTGAGGGGCATACGGCAGAACAGGCTCCGCAGCCTGCGCAGATCATTGGATCTACGCTGACGTGGTCGCCGGACGGGGTGATCGCGCCGGTGGGGCAAAGGTCCAGGCAGCGGGAGCAGCCCGTCTGTTCGGCTCGGCTATGGGCGCAGAGTACAGGCTCGGTCCGCACATAAAGCGGCTTCTCAAAAGTGCCTGTAAGGTGGCTCGCCGCCAGAACGGCTGCTGCGACCGAAGGCGGATGGCCTGGGTCCGCACGCAGATAGCCTTCGCGCTTTTCCGGGGCGGGGAACAGCGCCGTGCCGCCGCTGAGGTCGAAAATGATATCGCACTCTGATTGTCCGCCGTCGCGCGGGCTGCTCCAGCCCATAGCGCCGCGGCCGCCGGGTTCAGGAACCTGCAGCGCGTCGATGCGCACTTGAAACTGTCCAAGAGCGCCGGAAGCACTGCGCAGCCTGCCCAGCACAATGTCATAGTCTCGCGTTGCCGGCTGATCAGGGGCGGCCTCCAGCAACACTGTTACCCCCAGCGTGTCTTTCAGTCGCTCGGCAACCTCCAGCGCGGTATCTTCAGGGCCTAGGATCAGGCACAGTCCTTCCGAGATGACGTCGCGGGTTTTGGGCGCAGCACCGGGCAGCATGGCCTCAGCCGCAAGGGCGGACATTTTGGGTAGTTTAGGGGCCTCATCCGCACTCCAGCCCGCGCGGTCGCGCAGGTCCAGAAGGGCGGGGGAGGGTGTGTTCAATTTGTCTGCCAGGGCTTCGAAAACACGTGCCTCCTGAGTGCAGCAAATAATTGCATCGCCGTCCTGCAAAGCAGCCGCAGCACGGTCAATCTGCTTGGTGCAGAGTGCTGTGCAGGCTGGCGGGACGGCAAGGCCGGTTGTCTTGGCAAGGCCCTGGGTGTCCACTTCCTGACTGCCAAGACAATCGCATGTTATCAATGACTTGATCATGTTCTTCCATCGGCCGCAGGTTGGGAACGCAGCCTCATTTCCCCTGTTTCTAGCTTTGATTTAGACGCGATTCTAAAGTCGCTACAACCGGTTTTCTGTTGTGGCAGGGCGGCCGCTGGTTCGGAAACAAGGGTGCGAATCGGCTGGTGATTCGCCTGCAAGAATGCCGTGTGAAATATCTGATTATTTTTATCAAGATGGACAATTCGTCCGATGCACAGGGGGGGTGTTCAGGAGGCTGCCCATTTTGACCGGAAACGCGGCTGAATGCGAATGTATGCAAATCCGCGCTTTGCTGGCGGCCGGGTCGCGCGCAGTCTGGTGGGAAGGGAGGAAACACCGGGTGATCCATAATCCGAAAATGTACCGGACCATGCCGCTGGGCATCGTGCTGCGCAGATCCCGCGGGGTGACGCGTTGGGCTTCTTGGTGCTGGCGGGCGGTCGCGGTTCTGCCCGGCGCCGCGCAAGCAGACTGGCACGAGATGCGCCGCGAGGATGACGCGGTTGAGTATCACGCGGCTACTCTGACGCTGGAATTGCACGGTGCGGAGGCGGAAGCCTATCATCACGGCCTGCACGCCGAAGAGCCCAGCGTCTATGTTGTGATGCGGGAGCAGGCAGGCGAAGCACCGCTGGAAGTGCTGCTGGTTACGGCTTCTCCCTATGAGGCGCAGGATTACACCGACAGCGGCGAGGAAATTGTCGAGAAGGTTCCGATGCCGTCCGCGCTGGCGGCTTGGGTTTGGGACTTTGTTGACGCGTTTTACGAAGAAGAGACATTCGTCAAACGCCGCCGCGACAAAAAACGGGTGGATTTGACGGAGGACGGTATCGGTGATCCCCGTATAGCCCAGGTGGCGGATGTCTACCGATCGCCGTCGCAGCTGAAGCGGAGGCTGCAGTGATGGATGCTTGGTCCCGCCGCCGTGCTGCCGTCGCTGCCGAGGCCCGTGCCGGAGAGCAGCAGGTCGCTGCGCAGGCTGCGGCGGAATTGGAGGCCCAGCAGGCCGAAAAGAGCGACGCGGAGCTGCTGAAGGAACTGGACCTGCCAGAACCTGAGGCGCTGGAAGCAGGCGAGGATTTCAGCCGTTTCCTGAGTGATGCGGTGCCTGCACGGTTGAAGACCCGCGCCCTGCGCTGCCTTTGGCGGGTCAATCCGGTTTTGGCTAACCTGGACGGTTTGGTGGACTACGGCGAGGATTTCACGGACGCCGCCACTGTTATGGAAAATCTACAGAGCGCCTATCAGGTCGGCAAAGGCATGATGGCTCATGTCGAAGAGCTGGCGCGGCAGGCAGAGGCAGATCAGGACGGCAGTGAAACTGAAGTTTCACCGGAGCCGGAGGCGGAGGAGCTTGAGCCTGAATTGGAGGCAGCACCGGAGCCGATGGCTGCGATTGCTGATCAGCCCGCCGAAAACACAGCCCAAGATGAACCGGTTTTTGCCGCAGGCCCCGGCCCGCGGCGGATGATTTTCACCTTTGATGAGCAGGGGACAGGATGAGCGCAGCAGTGGATACCAGAATTGCCGAAGAAGACCGCCTGCGGGCTGATCTCTACAACTATCTTGGGCTGATCCTTGCGGGGCCGCCGGACCAGATGCTGCTAGACCAGACTGCGGGGCTTGGCGGTGACAGTTCCGAGTTGGGGCAGGGCATTGCAACACTGGCGAAACTCGCGCGTTTGACCAAAGCAAAAACGGCCGAGAGCGAATACAACAAACTGTTCATCGGTTTGGGACGGGGTGAGCTGCTGCCTTACGCCTCATATTACCTGACCGGGTTCCTGAATGAGAAACCGCTGGCTGTGCTGCGCCAGGATATGACCGCGAGGGGGCTCGCACGGGCCGAAAACGTGTTTGAGCCCGAAGACAATATCGCCAGCCTGATGGAAATGATGGCGGCGCAGATCGTGGGCCGCTTCGGGGCGCCCGCATCCCTGGACGAGCAGAAGACCTTCTTCAACCGGCATATTGCGCCTTGGGCAGGACATTTCTTTGCCGATCTGGAAGGCGCCAAGAACTCGGTTCTATACGCCGCCGTTGGCAGCGTGGGCCGGGCGTTCATGGAGATTGAAGCCGAAGGTTTCCGTCTGAGCGGGGCCTGAGGATGACTGCATGGCAGGCGGATCACGCCTGCCTTGGAGAAACGGCGGTCAGCCGCCGGAACGGAAACAGAAGCAGCAAGGAGGAGGAAAGGATGAGCAAGGAAACCAAGGCATCACGCCGGGAGTTTCTGAAACTGGCCGGCACGGCAGCCCCCGCAGCAGCGGTGGCAGTGGCGGCGGGCGGCAAGGAAGCCGAGGCTGCAGAGCCGGATCTGACGTCAGAGAAGATGCAGGATACCGCGCACACCCGCGCTTATCTCGAGTCCGCCCGGTTCTGAGCCGGACGCACTCCCCCGCTTTCCGGCAATTGGTTGCGTGACGCCCGACCGCCGGAGGCACATTCAGTAGTTACCAAGCAAGCGGGCAATCCCGCACGCAAGGGAGAGAGAAACATGCTTAGGAAAAAGACCAACGGGGTTGCGCGACGCCCCCAGCGGACAAGTATCCTGTCCGAAGCCGCAAATGCTTCGGTTGACCGCCGCGCGTTCCTGCGCGGATCAGGTCTGGCGATCGGCGGTTTGACCGCGATCGCAGCAACCGGCGGCACGGTGCAGCAGGCCAGCGCGGCCACGGCGGCAACCGGCACGGTAGAGTTGAAGAAATCCGTTTGTACCCATTGTTCGGTCGGCTGCACCGTGGTTGCAGAAGTCTCGGACGGCGTCTGGGTCGGGCAGGAACCGGGCTGGGACAGCCCCTTTAACCTCGGCGCCCATTGCGCCAAAGGCGCTTCGGTCCGCGAGCACGCCCATGGCGAGCGCCGCCTCAAGTACCCGATGAAGAAAGAGGGCGGCGAGTGGAAGCGCATCAGCTGGGAACAGGCGATCAACGAGATCGGCGACGGCATGATGCAGATCCGCGAGGAAAGCGGGCCTGACAGCGTTTACTGGCTGGGCTCGGCCAAACACAACAACGAGCAGGCCTATCTGTTCCGCAAGTTTGCTGCCTATTGGGGCACCAACAACGTGGATCACCAGGCGCGGATTTGCCACTCGACCACGGTTGCAGGTGTTGCGAACACCTGGGGCTATGGGGCGATGACAAACTCCTACAATGACATCCACAACTCCAAGGCCATCTTCATCATCGGCGGCAACCCGGCCGAGGCGCATCCCGTCTCGCTGTTGCATGTTCTGCGCGCGAAAGAGCAGAACAATGCGCCGCTGATCGTTTGCGATCCGCGCTTCACCCGCACCGCAGCGCATGCCGATGAATATGTCCGCTTCCGCCCCGGCACCGATGTGGCGCTGATCTGGGGCATCCTGTGGCACATCTTCGAGAACGGCTGGGAGGACAAGGAGTTCATCCGCACCCGTGTCTGGGGGATGGATCAGATCCGTGCCGAGGTCGCCAAATGGACCCCGGAAGAGGTCGAGCGGGTGACCGGCACACCGGGCAGCCAGCTGCGCCGTGTTGCACGTACCATGGCGAACAACCGTCCCGGTACGGTGATCTGGTGTATGGGCGGCACCCAGCACACCAACGGCAACAACAACACCCGTGCCTATTGCGTGCTGCAGCTGGCGCTTGGCAACATGGGCACCTCCGGCGGCGGCACCAACATCTTCCGCGGCCACGACAACGTGCAGGGTGCGACTGACCTTGGTGTTCTGTCCCACACCCTGCCGGGCTACTATGGCCTGTCCAAAGGCGCATGGGGCCACTGGGCGCGTGTCTGGGGTGAGGACCCGGAATGGCTGGCCGGGCAGTTTGCCAAGACCACCGCAGCTGATGGATCCGAAAAATCGCTTCAGAACCTGAGCGGTATCCCTGTCAGCCGCTGGATTGACGGCGTGCTGGAAGATCCGGCGAACATGGACAACCCAGACAAGGTGCGCGCCATGGTCCTGTGGGGCCATGCGCCGAACTCGCAGACTCGCGGGCCGGAAATGAAGACGGCGATGGAGAAGCTGGATATGCTGGTCGTGATCGACCCGTATCCGACGGTTTCTGCCGTGCTGCATGACCGCACCGACGGGGTCTATCTGCTGCCGGCGGCAACACAGTTCGAAACCCGTGGCTCGGTCACGGCTTCCAACCGCTCACTGCAGTGGCGCGAGAAGGTGGTTGATCCGCTGTTCGAGTGTAAGACGGACCATGAGATCATCGGCCTGTTTGCCAAGAAGTTCGGCTGGCACGACCGTCTGTTCCGCAACATCAAGCTGGAAGAAGACGGGGTGACCCCGGATGTCGAGGACACGCTGCGTGAGATCAACCGCGGCATGTGGACCATCGGCTATACAGGGCAAAGCCCGGAACGGCTGAAGCTGCATATGGCCAATCAGCACACCTTCGACCGCACCACGCTGCAGGCGGTGGGCGGCCCGGCGGATGGCGATTACTACGGGCTGCCCTGGCCGAGCTGGGGAACGCCGGAGATGAACCACCCGGGCACGCCGAACCTCTATGACATGTCCAAGCCTGTCAGCGAGGGCGGCCTTACCTTCCGCGCCCGCTTCGGGGTGGAACGCGATGGTGAAAACCTTTTGGCTGATGGTGTTTATTCGGCGAACTCCGAAATCCAGGACGGATACCCTGAGTTCACCATGCAGATGCTGATGGACCTGGGCTGGGACGGCGACCTGACGGATGAGGAGCGGGCCGCAATCGACGCCGTGGCCGGTCCGAAAACCAACTGGAAGACAGACCTTTCCGGCGGCATCCAGCGGGTGGCGATCAAGCATGAGTGCGCACCCTTCGGCAATGCTAAGGCCCGCACCGTTGTTTGGACCTTCCCGGATCCGATCCCGCTGCACCGCGAGCCGCTTTACACCAACCGGCGCGACCTGGTGGAGGACTACCCGACCTACGAGGACCGTCACGCCTACCGGCTGCCGACTCTGTATGCCTCGATCCAGAAGAACGACTTCAGCAAGGACTACCCGATGATCCTGACGTCGGGGCGTTTGGTCGAATACGAAGGCGGCGGTGAGGAAACCCGGTCGAACCCCTGGCTTGCCGAGCTGCAGCAGGACATGTTCGTCGAGATCCACCCGCGTGACGCCAATAACCTGGGTGTTCGCGACGGCGCGCAGGTCTGGGTCGAAGGCCCCGAGGGCGGTAAGGTCAAGGTGATGGCGATGGTGACCGAACGGGTCGGCGAAGGCGTTGCCTTCATGCCGTTCCACTTTGGCGGTCACTTCCAGGGCGCGGACCTTCGGGACAAATACCCCGACGGCGCCGACCCCTATGTGCTGGGCGAAAGTTCCAACACGGCGCAGACCTATGGGTATGACTCGGTCACCCAGATGCAGGAGACGAAATGTACTCTCTGCAAGATCTCGGCAGCATAAGGAGACCAGAAAATGGCTAGAGCTAAGTTCCTGTGTGACGCCGAACGCTGCATCGAGTGCAACGCCTGTGTCACGGCCTGTAAGAACGAGCATGAAGTGCCCTGGGGCATCAACCGCCGCCGGGTGGTGACAATCCAGGACGGCAAGCCTGGCGAGCGGTCTATCTCGGTCGCCTGCATGCACTGCTCGGACGCGCCGTGCATGGCGGTCTGCCCGGTCGATTGCTTCTATCAGAACGAGGAAGGCGTCGTCCTGCACTCCAAGGACCTCTGCATCGGCTGCGGCTATTGCTTCTATGCGTGCCCGTTCGGCGCGCCGCAGTATCCGCAGGCGGGCAACTTCGGGTCGCGTGGCAAGATGGACAAATGCACCTTCTGCGCAGGCGGTCCGGAGGACACCCATTCCAACGCGGAGTTCTCCAAATATGGTCGCAACCGGATTGCAGAGGGCAAACTGCCCATCTGCGCCGAGATGTGCTCAACCAAGGCCCTGCTTGCCGGCGACGGCGACGTGGTGTCGGCGATCTACCGCGAGCGCGTGGTGGCACGCGGCTTTGGTTCCGGCGCTTGGGGCTGGGGTACCGCCTACGATCAGAAAGGCGGCTGAGGTTGAATAAGGGAGTGCTCTGCACTCCCCGGCAATTGCACGGACGGGGCGGCCCCGCCTTGGGGCTGGCCTGTCCATTTTCTGAGATTTGAAATTCAAGGAGGGTGGCACATGCTGCGCATGGCACTCGCACTTGTCTTGTCCTTGTTTCTGACCGGCACAACGCAGGCAGAGGCACCGGACCGTTCGGCCACCGGCGGAGCACAGACTTTGGAAGACATCCTGGCGCGCCAGCGCGGGGAAAAGGTGGAGGACGCCTTCCGCCGTGACAATACCGGCGATCCGGGTTCCGCAGCGGCACTGGCCGCTCAACTGGGTACGCTGGGCGGTGCTTCCGATCCGGAGCTGTGGCGGGCGCTGCGCTATGGCTCGGCCGATGTGACCGTGTCGTCTGGCGGCGCTCCCGCGTTGGTGCTTGTGCAGGACGGCGGCATGGCTTGGCTGAATTTCCGTGAAGGTCCGCTGCGCCAATACGGCGGCTGGCTTCTGGTGGGCACGCTGGGAGCGCTCCTTCTTTTCTTCATTCTGCGCGGGCGTATCCGGCTGGACGAGGATGCAACCGGCCGCACGGTGACCCGCTTCAAGGCGATTGAGCGGTTTGCCCATTGGCTTCTGGCAGGATCGTTCATCGTACTGGCGCTGACCGGCCTTCTGGTGCTGTTCGGCCGCGTGTTTGTAGCGCCCTATCTGGGCAAGGATCTGAATGCATCGCTGCTGCTGGCGTCAAAATGGGTGCACAATAACGTGGCCTGGGCCTTCATTCTGGGGCTTGTGATGGTGTTCCTGATGTGGGTGGCCCATAACATTCCGAACCGAACCGACCTGGTCTGGCTGCGCCAGTTCGGTGGTATCATCGGCAAGGCACATCCGCCTGCGAAGAAGTTCAACGCGGGGCAGAAAGTGATCTTCTGGTCAGTGATCCTGCTGGGCGGCTCGATTGCGGTATCTGGCCTGTCGCTGCTGTTCCCGTTTGAAATGCCGCTGTTTGCCAAGACATTTTCCGTGCTGAACAGCCTTGGCCTGCCTGCGCTGATCGGGCTGGAACCGTTGCCGGAGGTACTAGCACCTCATCAGGAAATGCAGCTTGCCCAAGTTTGGCACGCCGTCGTCGGTTTTGTGCTGATGGCGATCATCATCGCGCATATCTACATCGGTTCGGTCGGCATGGAGGGCGCGTTTGACGCCATGGGCTCAGGTGAGGTGGACGAGGCTTGGGCGCACCAGCACCATTCGATCTGGCTAGAAGAGGAACTGGGCAAGAAAAAGGCTGCACCCTCGGAGGCGGCACCTGCGGAATGATGCGTTGGGCGGCATTGTTGATCCTGACCGCGCTGCCGGCTGCAGCGCAGGAATTCACCACGCTGAAGGGGCATGGCGGGCCGGTGATGGGCATCGCCGTGTCGCCGCAGGGGCAGGTGGCCACCGCCAGCTTTGACAATTCAGCGGCCCTGTGGACGGGGCGCAGTCCCCAGTGGCTGGAGGCACACGGCGCCGCGGTCACTGCGCTAGGCTTCACCCCTGCCGGATTAATCACAGGTGGCGATGATTTTGCGGTTTACCTCTGGCGTGCAGAGGGGCCGGAACTGCTTGGCCGCCATAGGGGCAAGGTCACCTCCGTCGCCGCCAGCCCTGATGGGGCCTTTGCGGCAACCGGTAGTTGGGATGGATCGGTAAGGTTGTGGCCGCTGACTGGCGGCAGGTCGCAGGAATTCTTCAGTCCCGGGGCCGGGGTTAATGATTTGGCCTTCGGCGGCGGGGCTCTGTTTGCGGCCACGATGGATGGAGAGCTGCTGCGCTATGACCCCTCCCGCCCGCAGGAACCGCCGCTGCCACTGATCAAACACGGCTTTGGCATCAATCAGGTTGAGGCAGGCGAGGGGTGGCTGGCCTATGGCGCAGTAGATGGCGGCACTCGGGTGATCGACATGGAAACCGGAGCGCAGATTGCCGATTTCACTCTCGACCGGCGCCCCATATTGTCACTGGCGCATCATACCGGGACCGGACAGCTGGCCGTCGGGGATGGGCAGGGCTACATCATGGTGCTGGACACTGAGGAATGGCAAATAGCCCGCGACTTCCGGGCAACCCGGCAGGGGCCGGTCTGGGCGCTGGCCTTTTCCGGGGATGGTTCCGCGATCTGGGCCGGAGGTCTGGATGACGTGGCCTATGGCTGGCCGGTCGCTTTGCTGGACAGTTTCGACCCCGCGATGAATGCCGAACGCAGCTTTTTGCGTGACGCTAAGGCGATGCCCAATGGCGAGCGGCAGTTCATGCGTAAATGCTCAATCTGCCATGGGCTGACCGATGCACCTTCGCGCAAGGCGGGGCCCAGCCTGCATGGTGTTTTTGGCCGCCGCGCCGGAACCTTGCCGGGCTACCGCTATTCACCCACGCTGGACGGATCGGAAATTGTCTGGAATGATAACACGATAGACGCTCTGTTTGCGGAGGGGCCGGACTATTACATCCCCGGCTCCAAGATGCCGATGCAGGTGATCGCAAGCAGTGCGGACCGTGCTGATCTGATTGAATTTCTGAGACGGGCCACCAAAGGAGGCAGCCAATGAAATCCATGTTGGCCGGATTTGCGGCCATGATCCTGATTGCCATTGCCGCAAGCTATGCTCTGCAGGGCGCTGGCTTTTCCACCGCTGAGCGTCAGTCCGGCGCCGCGGTAAGGCTGAATTGAGCGGGGGCAGCGTGGCGGACGACTATGGCGGCAATCTGGCCGGAGCCTCGATCCTGGTGGTCGATGACGAACCGGGGATGCGCAACTTCCTGACCAAGATCCTGGAGCCGCGCTGCAAGCGGGTGGTGCAGGCGGGCTCTCCTGCCGAGGGCACCGAGCAGCTGGACAAGGCGCATTTCGATCTGGTGATCCTCGACAATATCATGCCGGGCAAGACCGGGCTGGAGTGGGTCGCCGAGCAGCGCCGCAAAGGGCTGTTTGCCGATACCATTCTGATCACCGCCTATGCCGATCTGGAAACCGCGATCCAGGCCCTGCGCGCGGGCGTCAGCGATTTTGTGCTGAAACCGTTCCGGGCCAATCAGATCCTAAACGCTGTGTCGCGAACGCTGGACCGCAAGAACCTGCGCCGCGACAACACGCTCTTGCGCCATGAACTGTTTTCCGAGGGCGGGCCGGGCACGCTGCTGGGCCAGTCGGCGGCGCTGTCCGAGGTGAGGGCGATGCTGCACAAGCTTGCGCCCCTGCCGACGCCGGTTCTGTTCACCGGCGCCAGCGGCTCCGGTAAAGAGATCGCCGCGCGTACTTTGCATCAGCTGTCGGACCGGGCCGAGAAACCTTTTGTTGCGGTGAACTGTGCGGCAATCGCACCGGAGAGGATCACCCACGAGCTGTTCGGCATCGTGGAAGCCGAAGAACAGCGCCGTGCCGGGCTGTTCCTGCTGGCGGACGGCGGCACGCTTTTCCTGGATGAGGTGGCCCAGATGCCCGAGCCGCTGCAGGCCGCGCTGCTGCGCGTGCTGGAGGATCAGCGCATCCGGCCTGTCGGGGCGGAGCGGGACATCCCGCTGAACCTGCGGTTCTGCTTTGCCACCAATGCCGATCTGGCATCGGCGGTGGCAGAGGGGCGGTTCCGCGCCGATCTGTATCACCGGATCAATGTGGTCAATATCACGATGCCGCCGCTCAGCGAGCGGTCGGAGGACATTGTCGAGCTGGCGGCGTTCTTCATGACCCATCTGTCGCGCGCGCTGGGAATGCCCAAGCTGGTGCTGGACGAGGAGACGCTGCTGAACCTGCGCCGCTACGATTGGCCGGGCAACGTGCGTGAACTGCGCAACCTGATCGAGCGCTCGCTGATTTTGGGGGAGTTCCCGGAGGAATTTGCCGGCAGCGGGCTGGTAACCGGTGCCGAGGCGATGGAAAGCCTTGAGCTGGTCATGCAGCGCCATATCCTGCATGTGCTGGACCGCTGCGACGGCAACCGCGCCGAGGCTGCCCGGAGACTGGGGGTCTCGCGAAAGACCATCGATCGCAAAAGCGCGGCTTGGGGAATATAGGGCTTATTCCTCCGCCTGCGGCAGCCAAACAGTGAATTCGGCGCCGCCGCCCGCGGGATTGCGGGCGGAGATCAGCCCGCCTGCGCGTTGCACCAGGGTCTGGCTGATTGAGAGGCCCAGCCCGGTGCCCTCAGCCTGTTTGGTGGTAAAAAAGGGATCGAAGACCGAAGCAAGTTTGTCTTCCGGAATGCCGGGGCCGCTGTCGCGGACAGACAGCTGCGTTCCTGCCTGCCCGCTGCTTTCAGCCGCGGACACGCTCAGAGACAGGGTGCCGCTTTCTCCCATGGCCTGCATGGCATTCACGATCAGATTGATCACAACCTGTTGCATCTCACCCGGATCAATCCGCACAGGCGGCGCATCCGAAAAATCTTTGCGCACCTGAATGGCCCGTTTGGATAGCAGATGGTCCACCAGCACCAGGCTGTCTTCGACTAATGGAGGCAGCATGACCGTTTCGTCATAGCCGGAAAACTCGCCCGGGCGGGCGAACTGCAGCAGTTTGCCGACTATGGCATCAATCCGCATGACCTGCTGGTCAATCAGGGCCAGTTCCGTCTTTACATCCCCGGAGTCGTCTCCGAGGGTTTCACGGATGACGTCGACGTTGCCTTGAATCACGGCGACAGGATTGTTGATTTCATGCGCGACACCGGCGGTGATTTCGCCAATGGATGCCAGTTTCTCCGACATGACCAACTGCTTGAAAGTCTCCTCCAGCTTGGCATTGGCTTTGCGCAGCTCCGACGTGCGCTTGTCCACCATCTGATTCAACCCGTCTGCATAGGCGCGCAGGCGCTGATCACGGTCCTGCACCTGATTCAGCAGACTGTCGAGATGGGCGGCCACTGCACCGATCTCGCCTTGCGCGCCGATGTCTCCGTTGCGGGCAGAAAGATCTCCGCCTTCGACCCGGCGCATGGTCCGGTTCATACGCTCAAGCGGAGCAAAAATGCCTTTGGCCAGCCACAGGAACAGCGGGGCTGACAGCATCAGAACGCCGGCAAAGGCGGCAATCATCCAAAGGTAGGCTGCGCGCTTGGCAGCAGTGAAGGGAGCCTCCAGAAAACCGACATAAAGCATGCCGACCCGCTTCCCGAAACTGTCTGTCAGGGGCAAATAGCCGGAAATGTACCAGTCATTGACCACAAATGCCCTGTCCAGCCAGGTTTCGCCCTGGCCTAAAACACGGTTCCTGACCGCGGCCGATACACGCGTGCCAAGCGCACGCACGTCTTCGAAAAGGCGCACATTCGTCGAGACCCGCACGTCTTCCAGAAACAGGGTGGCAGTGCCCTGCCGATCACCCCCGGTTACAGCATTCAGATAGACAAGCGCGTTGATCGTATCAATGAACTGGAGATTTCGGTTCAGAAGAATGCCTCCGACCAAAACCCCGTCATGGCCGTTCATGGCAACCGGGCTGGCGCTGTGAACCACCATACCCCGGTCTTCCGCTGTCCGGCTTGTCGGAACTGCAGCAGCCGTCTCGATCAGGTCAAACCGCGCTTGTTCCGCCAGCCCCGGTGCCAGGGTGTTCAGGTCTTCAGGCCCCATGATGTCGATTCCGGCGCCGCTTGTGCCGCTCAGTGCAGTCTTGACAACCGGCCATTGATCAGCGGAATCCGCAGTGCGGCCGCGCGGCAGAAAGTAGAGAAAGTCGAGTCCAAGTTCATTGCGTTTTCGGGAAAGGTATTCTTCGTGCTCTTCTTTGGACTTGGCCAGCAAGACATCGAATTCGGTTGAGCCTGCAATCCCCGTCAGATCCCTCTCAGTTCCGGTCATAAGCTCTTCGAGATACTGCTCAGCGATCCGCAGATCGCTTTCCACATTGGCGATCAGAAGGGCATCGTAGTCTGCGCTCCATCGCGTCATGCCAAGGAGCAGCAGGAAAGGCATCAGCACGATCAGCGGCAGCAGGGCCATTACCAGCAGG
>JBFOLS010000572.1:0-2141 GCA_040830225.1 Leisingera sp. | reverse complement strand
TGGAAGGGAACGGTCTGTGGCCGGCATCATCTTGGTCATGCCCGATTATCACCCCCCTTCCGGGTAAACGCAATTGCCGCTTGGATTTCTTCTGCTTGACTCGACGCTTTGCAATTGCTAAACATGTTAAGTAATTCAGGAGGGGTAACGCACATGCCGCACATCACGCTGGACTACTCAGCCAACATGGAAGAGCGCACCGATATAGCCGCGCTTTGCGGCCATTTGCGGCAGGCAGCAGCGGCCACCGGCGTGTTCCCTCTGGCGGGCATCCGGGTGCGGGCCTTCGCAGCCAGTCATGTCTCGATTGCCGACGGCGATCCTCAGCACGGCTACATCGACATCTCCATCCGGCTGCGTGCCGGACGTGACTTGGACACTCGCAAACGTGCCGTTCAAGCGGTGTTCGACGCCGCCCAATCCTTCCTTGAGCCGGCCATGCAGCAGCATTCCATCGCGCTCTCACTGGAGATGCGCGACATCGACCCCGAGCTTTCCCCGAAACGCGGCACCATCCGCGACCATATGCAAAAGGCGGACCAGTGATGAGCGACCTGACCACCAATATCGAAACTCTGAACAGCCACCTGTCCCGTTTCCGCGAGACCGGCATCCTGAACCTGATCGGCGGCGAAAGCCGCCCTGCCGCCTCCGGCGCCGCGTTTGAGACTGCCTCGCCGGTGGATGAAAGCGAAATCTGCTCCGTGGCCAAAGGCGGCAGCGAAGACATCGACGCCGCCGCTGCCGCGGCCAAGGCAGCCTTCCCGTCCTGGCGCGACATGCCCGCGCTGGAGCGCAAGAAGATCCTCAACCGCATCGCTGATCTGATCGTCGAACGCGCCGAGGAAATCGCCCTGTGTGAATGCTGGGACACCGGGCAAGCCCTGCGTTTCATGTCCAAGGCAGCGCTGCGCGGCGCCGAGAACTTCCGCTTTTTTGCCGACAAGGCAACCTCCGCCCGCGACGGCCAGCAGCTGCAGTCGCCAACCCTGATGAACGTGACCACCCGCGTGCCGATCGGCCCGGTGGGCGTGATCACCCCCTGGAACACGCCTTTCATGCTGTCGACCTGGAAGATCGCCCCTGCACTCGCCGCAGGCTGCACCGTGGTCCACAAACCGGCCGAGTTCTCTCCGTTGACCGCCCGCATCCTGGCTGAGATCGCCCATGAGGCCGGTCTGCCTGCCGGTGTCTGGAACCTGGTGAACGGCTTTGGCGAAGACGCGGGCAAGGCCCTCACCGAACACCCCGACATCAAGGCCATCGCCTTTGTCGGCGAGTCCAAAACCGGTTCGATGATCATGAAACAGGGCGCCGATACCCTGAAGCGCGTGCATTTCGAACTGGGCGGCAAGAACCCGGTGGTGGTATTTGACGACGCCGACCTCGACCGCGCATTGGATGCCGCGATCTTCATGATCTACTCGCTGAACGGCGAGCGCTGCACCTCCTCCTCGCGCCTTCTGGTGCAAGAGAGCATTGCCGATGACTTCGAAGCCAAGCTCATTGAGCGCGTCAACAACATCAAGGTCGGCCACCCGCTGGACCCGGCGACTGAGGTCGGCCCGCTGATCCACAAGGTGCATTTCGACAAGGTCACCTCCTACTTCGAGACCGCCAAACAGGACGGCGCCACCATCGCCGCCGGCGGCACCCGCGCAGGTGATCGGGGCTGGTTTGTCCGCCCGACCCTGTTCACCAATGCCACCAACGGCATGACCATCGCGCAGGAGGAAATCTTTGGCCCGGTCCTCACCGCAATCCGTTTCAAGGACGAGGATGAGGCTCTAACATTGGCCAATGATACCCAATACGGCCTCACCGGCTATGTCTGGACCAACGATCTGACCCGTGCCCTGCGCTTCACCGACGCGCTTGAGGCCGGGATGATCTGGGTGAACTCGGAAAACGTCCGCCACCTGCCCACCCCCTTTGGCGGGGTCAAGGCCAGCGGCATAGGCCGCGACGGCGGCGACTGGTCGTTCGAGTTCTACATGGAGCAGAAGCACGTCGGCTTTGCCTTGGGCCACCACAAGATCCCGCGCCTCGGCGCCTGACCTCAAGGAAACGCGCAACCAGTCTTTGAGGAGAAGACCATGGGAGAAATCGTTCTCGCCGCCAAATGCACCCATGTGCCCACC
>JBFOLS010000571.1:0-2102 GCA_040830225.1 Leisingera sp. | reverse complement strand
TCCTGTACGCCGGGACTTTCAATCGGGAGATTGAAGGCCCCGCCTTTGTCTCCCTGGACCCAAGGAGGCATCCATGGCCTGGTCGCCGGAAAAAACCGAAGTCAAAAGCTGGAACGAATGGGACACGCTGCGCCATGTGATTGTGGGCCGCGCTGATGATTGCCATATCCCGCCGGAAGAGCCGGCACTGGATGCCAAAGTGCCGGAAGACAGCGACATGCGCGGCCAGTGGGGCCGCCGTCCGCAGGAAACCATTGATCGCGCCAATGAGCTTCTGGACAATTTTGCCGGCCAGCTGCGCGGCCGCGGCATCCGGGTGGACCGTCCGGTCTCGATCGACCATTCGCAGCCCGTCACCACCCCGGATTTCCACACTGACAGCCAGTTCGGCTGCATGCCGCCGCGCGATGTGCTGCTGACCGTCGGCCATGAAATGCTGGAAGCCACCATGTCCTACCGCTGCCGCTGGTTCGAATATCTGAACTACCGGCCGCTATTGAAGCAGTACTGGGAGGAAGACCCGAACTTCCGCCACGAGGCGGCACCCAAGCCGCGCCTCACGGATGCGGATTACCACCCGGATTACCTGAGCGACAAGATCGGCGTCGCCAAGCGGCTGGAGTGGGCGGCGGAGAAGTTCTTTGTCACCACCGAAGAAGAGCCGCTGTTCGACGCCGCCGACGTGCTGCGCTTCGGCAAGGACCTGGTCGTTCAGCACGGCTTCACCACCAACCTCAAAGGCATCGAATGGCTGCGCCGCCACTTCCCGGATCACCGTGTGCATACGGTGAACTTCCCCGGCGACCCGTATCCGATCCACATCGACGCGACTTTCACACCGCTGCGCCCGGGGCTGATCCTGAACAACCCGCAGCGCCGCCTGCCGGATGAGCAGCGCGACATGTTCAACAAGAACGGCTGGGAGATCGTCGACGCGGCGCAGCCTGCGCACAACACCCCGCCGCCGCTGTGCTATTCCTCGACCTGGCTGTCGATGAATGTGCTGGTGCTGGATCCGAAAACCGTCTGTGTCGAGAAGTCCGAGGTCTATCAGGCCGAGCAGATGGACAAGCTGGGCATGGAAGTGGTCGAGGTCGAGCTGCGCGATGCCTATGCATTCGGCGGCGGCCTGCACTGCTGCACCGCGGACGTCTACCGGGACGGTGACTGTGAGGATTACTTCCCCAATCAGTAAAGGGCGGGAACTTCGCGGAATACAGGCTGCCTGCGGCTTTTGCCGCGGGCGGCTAACTCAACTTCATGCGTAGAATATGCTGTGGCCCGGCAATGCCGTGCGGATGAATACCGCCGCTGTCTTCAAACCCGCCTTTCAAGTAGCACCGGATCGCCGCGGGATTCTGAAAATTGACCGTGAGTAGCAAGGCGCTGCGGTCCGGGTACTGGCCCGGCAGATAAGTTGCCAGCGCCGCTACAGCTGCTGTGGCATAGCCTCTGCCCTGCTGGCACCGGTCGATCATGAAGGCGCGTAAGCCCAGCTCGTCAGCGCGGGCGAAGCTGTAGGTCTCGTGATACAGCCGGTCGATCTTGAAAAAGCCGATTACCTCGCCACGGGCAAGGATGGCGTGAAAATCCACGCCGTCCTCGTCGTCTTCAAAGGCCTGTGCCACAGTGCCGGAAAAGCGGACCTGATCCGGCTCCACTTGAACGCGGGAGACCAGATCAAATTCGCTGCGGGCAACCGGGCGCAGGGTGATTTGCATCAGTCTTCCATGGCTTCCAGTTCATCAATGAAGCCGGAGATCATGGACAGGCCCTTGTCCCAGAACTTGGGGTCAGAAGCATCGAGGCCGAAGGGGGCCAGCAGTTCCTTGTGGTGCTTGGAGCCGCCTGCCTTCAGCATGTCGAAATACTTGTCCTCGAACCCCTCGCCGCCCTCGGCGTAGACCGAGTAAAGCGCGTTCACCAACCCGTCGCCAAAGGCATAGGCGTAGACGTAAAAAGGCGAATGCACGAAGTGCGGGATGTAGGCCCAGAAGGTCTCATAGCCTTCCATGTATTCAAAGGCTTCACCCAGGCTTTCGGCCTGCACAGACATCCAGATGGCGTTGATGTCATCCGGGGTAAGCTCGCCCTCGGCACGG
>JBFOLS010000570.1:0-2143 GCA_040830225.1 Leisingera sp. | reverse complement strand
CCGCATCAAGTTTCCCGAAGCTGTCCGGGCCATGACGCTAAAGCTCTGGGATGAGGACAAAAAATGCCTAGTGCCCTTTCCTGCATGAGCGGAACCGTGCAATCCTGATCTGAGAGTGCCGCTGTAATGCTGCTGGAGAGAGGCAGGGATGGCTCCAGGCCTGTTCCTGACGGGGATGGCCTCAGTCGCAAGGATCCTGAAGAAAACGGCAAGGTAAACTGTGGCTCAGTTTGCCGGCTGGAATGCTTTGCGATTGCCAAGTATCCTGGAAAACCGAGGCAGTTGTGCCATGCGGGCTGATAGCTGTGGCGAGGGGCGGATGGCCGGTGGCTGTCAAAAAGGAGATCAAGCCGATGAACGGAAACCTGCCGCAGGGCAAGGCTGATAAACCGAAGGCCGGTCCAGAGGACAGCGCCTGCGGAGAGGATCTCAATGCCAAGCTGGAGGCGGCAGAGGCCGCCCGTCAGGCTGCCGAGGAAAAAGCGGTCAAGGCGCAGTCTAAGGCGCGCAAGGCCAAGCGGGTGGCCGCGCAACTGGCCGAGGAATTTGCCGAAGCCCGGGTGAAAGCCAGGAAAAAGGCCAAGAAGGTTAAAGCCAAGGCAAAGAAGGCAATTGAAAAGGAAAAGGCCAAGGCGCAAGCGATCCTGGACGGTAAGGGCCCGCAGAAGAAGAAAAAGAAGAAGACAAAGAAGTAGCGGCAGCCCCTTGGGAACAAAAAACCGGCGCCGCAAAGGGCGCCGGTTTTTTGTTTCTCAATTGAAGCGGGGGTCAGACCAGCGTGCCATCGGCAGTGAGGGTCAGCTTGCCGCCCAGGTAAGGCGCCAGCGCCTCGGGCAGCTGGACAGAGCCATCGGCCTGCTGGCCGTTTTCCAGAACTGCGATCAGGCAGCGGCCCACCGCCAGGCCGGAGCCGTTCAGCGTGTGCAGGAACTGCGGCTTGCCGCCATCGGCCGGCTTGAAACGGGCATTCATGCGGCGGGCTTGGAAGTCGCCGCAGACCGAGACCGAGGAGATCTCGCGGTAGGTCTTCTGGCCGGGCACCCAAACCTCGATGTCGTGGGTCTTGCGGGCGCCAAAGCCCATGTCGCCGGTGCACAGGACAATGGTGCGGTAGGGCAGGCCCAGACGCTCCAGAATGTCCTCTGCGCAGCGGGTCATGCGCTCATGTTCCTCGACGCTTTTGTCCGGATGGGTGACCGAGACCATCTCGACCTTCTCGAACTGGTGCTGGCGCAGCATGCCTGCGGTGTCCTTGCCGGCCGACCCTGCCTCGGACCGGAAGCACTGGGTGTGCGCTACATAGCGGCACGGCAGATAGCCTTCCTCAACCGTCATGCCGTTGACGATATTGGTCAGCGTCACCTCGGCGGTCGGCACCAGCCACCAGCCATTGGTGGTTTTGTAGCTGTCCTCGCCGAACTTGGGCAGCTGGCCCGTGCCGTACATCATCTCTTCGCGCACCAGCACCGGGGTCCAGGTCTCGGTCAGGCCGTTCTCGTCCACATGGGTGTTGATCATGAACTGCGCGAGTGCGCGGTGGATGCGGGCAACAGCCCCAGACAGCACCACAAAGCGGCTGCCCGAAAGCTTGGCCGCGGTCTCGAAATCCATGCCGGGCTTCACGCCTTCGATCTCGAAATGCTCCTTGGCCTCGAAACCCAGTTCCTTCGGCTCGCCCCAGCGGCGGATTTCGACGTTGTCGTCCTCATCCTCGCCCAGTGGCACATCCTCAAACGCGAGGTTCGGGATGGTTCCCAACATATCGGTCAGCTGCTGGTCCAGCTCCTTGGCCTCGGCGTTCATCGCGGCCACTTCGGCCTTCTTCTCGGCCACCAGCGCGCGCAGGCGTTCGAATTCGGCCTCATCGCCGCGGCCCTTGGCGGCGCCGACTTCCTTGGAGGCCTTGTTCTGCTCGGCCTGAGCGGTCTCGGCGGCCAGGATCTTGGCCCGGCGCGCCTCATCCAGTGCGAGAATCCCGGATGACACGCCCGCATCCCCGCGCCGCGCCACAGCGGCGTCGAAAGCGGCAGGATTTTCGCGGATAGCGCGGATGTCATGCATGAGAGTCTCTCCTAGCGTTGAAAGGTCGTTTGAATCAGTAGGCCCATCCTATGACGCAAGGGTGAAGAAAGGGGAAGGGGGG
>JBFOLS010000569.1:0-9568 GCA_040830225.1 Leisingera sp. | reverse complement strand
TCTCTCCAGCAGCATTACAGCGGCACTCTCAGATCAGGATTGCACGGTTCCGCTCATGCAGGAAAGGGCACTAGGCATTTTTTGTCCTCATCCCAGAGCTTTAGCGTCATGGCCCGGACAGCTTCGGGAAACTTGATGCGGCGCAGCCCCAATTCCTCAGGCAAGCTGTAGTGGCACTGCCGCAGCCGGTAGGACGGAACGCGCGCGTTATAGTGATGGATGTCATGCAGCGTGATATTGGCCACCGCCATGTCAAAGAACCAGCCGAAATCCAAACAGGAGGAGCCTTGCAGGGCAGCCGCCTGGGGGTTCAGATCCGGGCGGCGGTCCCAATAGGTGTCTTCAAAGTTATGCTGAAGATAAACAAGCAAAACACCGATAATCCCGCCAAGGAAGGAGAACGCCAGCAACACCCAGATCCCGTTCATTCCTGCAACCGCGTAAAGCAGGCCCAGCATCGCCACGATCACAAGGTTATGCAGAATGACCCCTAAGGCCCCGAACTGCAACGTGTTCTTTGGCCAGCGGTAGCGGATGAAATAGGTGAAGGCAGAGCCAATCGGCACCAGCACAAACGGATTACGGTAAAGCCTGTACCCCAGGCGCTCCCAGAAACCGGCGGCTTTCCACTCCCGCACTGTCATGGTGTGGATCTCGCCGGTCTCCCGGTGCTCCAGATTGCCGATGTTGGAATGGTGCAGGTTGTGGTTCTGCTTCATCACTTCAAACGGCGCAAAGGTGAAGGGCGACAGCACATGACCCGCAATCTCGTTCTGGGCGCGGGTTTCAAACAACGAGTGATGGCCCGTGTCATGCTGCAGCACGTAAAGCCGTACTGCGGAAAAGGCAAAGATCACGCCGGCAGGCAGCAGGATGTACCACTGTTCCGAATGGCGAACGGCGATGGCAAGCGCCGCGAAATAGACCGCAAAAGTGCCGAAGTAGCTGATTGCGGCCAGCCGGTTGTCTTTTTCGCAAAACTTGCGGGTATGTGCCCTCAGATCCATGAAAACGCTCATAAATTTGCTTTGTGACAGCCGTGCGAACTGCACGGCTCATCCAAGGATAAATGTCAAATAATACCCCTTGCCGTGAAGGCAAGGATACTGGCCAATAATCACTTCAACCGCAGGGGTAGCAAATCCGGTCTGAAAAGTGAATGCGCCCTGATGCCTGCCGGTTGAAAATGGCAATAGACCGCCAGCGACGGCGCGGAACGCGAAACGCCGCCCGTCAGGGCGGCGCCGGGCCCAACGGGCCAAGGTATTCTATGAATGCCGCAGGCCGGGCGGGAGCTCCCTGCCCCGGCTGCTATCAGCTGCCGCGCTTGTTCAAATGCTTGGCCAGCGCGCCGGCATTCTTCTGACGCTTGCCCTTGTAGGGGTTCTTGTCCCCCTGCCCGCGCATGTACAGCCTGATCGGCGTTCCGGGCATGTCGAAGTCCTCGCGCAGACCGTTGACTAGGTAGCGGGTATAGCTCTCCGGTAGCTTGTCGGGATGCGAGCACATCACCACAAACCCCGGCGGGCGGCTCTTGGCCTGGGTCATGTAGCGCAGCTTGATCCGCTTGCCCTGCGGTGCGGGCGGCGGGTGCTGCTCCAGCATGCCAACCAGCCAGCGGTTCAGCGCTGCGGTCGGCACCCGGCGGTTCCAGACCCCATAGGCGCGCATGATCGCCTCATGCAGCCGGTTCAAACCTTTGCCGGTCTTTGCCGAAACTGTCACCAAAGGCGCGCCGCGCAGCTGCGGCAGCAGGCGGCCGAAGGCCTCCTTGAGATCGCGCAGCTTTTCCTGCTTGTGCTCTTCGGCGTCCCATTTGTTGACCGCAATCACAACCGAGCGCCCCTCGCGCTCTGCCAGGTCGGCAATCCGCAGGTCCTGCTGTTCAAACGGGATGCTGGCATCCAGCAGCACCACCACAACCTCGGCAAACTTCACCGCCCGCAGACCATCGGAGACAGAGAGCTTCTCGAGCTTCTCCTGCACCTTGGCTTTCTTGCGCATACCAGCGGTGTCAAACACCCGCATCGGCACGCCTTCCCAATTGATCCTGAGCGAGATCGCATCGCGGGTGATCCCAGCCTCGGGCCCGGTCAGCAGACGGTCCTCGCCCAGAATCCTGTTGATCAGAGTGGATTTGCCCGCATTGGGGCGGCCGACAACGGCAACCTGCAAAGGCTTGGCGTCGGTCGGAACAGGGATAACCTCTTCCTCGTCTTCACCGATTTCCTCATAAACCTCGACATCGGTAACAGGCGAATGATCCTCTGCCTCGGCCTCGAACTTCTCCGCCAGCGGCTGCAGAATGCCGTACAGATCCGGCATCCCCTCGCCATGCTCGCCCGACAGCCGCAAAGGCTCGCCCAGGCCCAGGCCATAGGCTTCCAGCACGCCAGCCTCAGCTGCATTGCCCTCGGCCTTGTTGGCGGCCAGGATCACATGCGCCGACTTGCGGCGCAGGATGTCGGCAAAGATCTCATCGGTCGGAGTGACGCCCGTGCGCGCATCGATCATGAACAGGCAGATGTCGGCCATATCCACCGCCCGCTCGGTCAGGCGGCGCATGCGGCCCTCCAGCGAGTTGTCGGTCGCATCTTCCAGGCCGGCGGTGTCAATTACCGTGAACCGCAGATCCCCCAACCGCGCCTCGCCTTCGCGCAGGTCGCGCGTGACGCCGGGCTGGTCATCGACCAGGGCCAGCTTCTTGCCCACGAGGCGGTTGAACAGGGTGGACTTGCCCACATTGGGACGGCCCACGATGGCGAGGGTAAAGGACATCAGACCAACTTTCTGCGATTCAGACGCGCCCCATAGCGCATCTGTGCGGCAACCGCCAGTGCTCAGCGGTAGGCCAGCAAGCCACCCTTGGAAGAAACCACGTAAAGCGTGCGGCCTGCAACAACCGGTGCAGTGGTGGCGCCTCCCGGAACCTCGGCGGTGCGGGTCAGGCTGCCATCCTCAGGATTGAAGAAGCGCAGCTGTCCATCGTTGGAGGCGACAATAACCTGCCCGCCCGCCAATACGGGGCCGTAGTGCACATAGACTTCGCCGCGCTTGCCCGGCTTGTCTTTCAGGAACCCCGGCAGATCCACGGCCCAGACCACCTCGCCGCTGTCGGCATCCAGGCGCAGCAGCTGATTCAGGTCGCTCACTTGGAACAGGCTTCCGCCCGCCACCCAAGCAGTTCCCGAGGCACCCTCGCGCGCGGTCCACAGCCGGTCGCCGGTGTCCAGATCAATCGCCACGGTCCGGCCCGAGTTGTTGCCTGCATAAAGACGCTTGCCCGAGACCACCGGCGCGCCCGTCACGTCGCTGATCCGCGACAAGGTCCGGCCTGTGCGCTGGCCGGACACCGACGCACTCCAGCGCCGCAAGCCCCCGCGGCGGAAAGTGGCGATCAGATCGCCCGAACCAAAAGCAAAAATGGCCAGATCGCTGGTCACCACCGGCGCCGGAGCGCCCAGAATGTTGGACGCCGAAGGCGAACCCTCGATTTGCCAGGCAATGCGGCCGTCCTTGGCATTCACGGCCCAGCCGGTATCATCCCCCGCGACCAGATAAACCAGGCCGCCGCTGACACGCGGCTGGCCAGAGCCTGTGGCCTCCAGTTCCTGACGCCAGATCAGGCTGCCATCCGCTGCGTTCAGGGCGGTCAGAACGCCAAAGCCGGAGGAAATGTAAAGCACCCCATCGTCATAGGCCAAACCGCCGCCGGTGGCTTGCCCCTCATCATCCACGGCCGGAATCAGCTCGCTCTGCCACAGCACCTGGCCCTGCGGTGACACCGCCGAAACCTGGGCGTCGCTGTCCAGCGTGTAAACACGTCCGCTGCCGACTACCGGGGTTGCGGTGATCCGGCGGCGGCGGCCGTCGCCTTCGCCGATCGAAGCCGACCAGATCTGCTGCGGCGCGGCCGAGAGCGCGGGATGCGCCGGGCGGCCGGCTTCAGCGCCATGCCCCGGCGCCCAATCCGCATTGGCCACTTGCTTGGGCAGTGAAATGGGCCGCGCCTGGTTCACCACTTCAACAGAAGCCTCCGGGCGGATATCCTCCCGCTCGCCGCGCAGAATGATTTCCTCCTCGGCGCAAGCTGCCAGAAGGGCAGCTGCTGCGGTGCCGCACAAAAGCGCCCGTGCCCGGGAGAAAGTCTTGATTTTTGTCATTGCCCTGCCCTGTCTTCTGCCGTTTGTATTCCGCAATATCCCATCCGCGGAGCGCCTTACCCCTCTGGCGCAGCAGCATCCTCCAAGGTGCCGCCAAGCGCCACAATCACCTGAGTGGCGCGTTCTTTCAAGTCTGCACTGACAGCCGCATCGGCTGCGATTTCCCGCAGCCGGGCAATTGCTGCCTCGCTGTTGCCTTCTTCCACGTCCAGAAGCGCCAGCTGTTCAGAGGCCAGCAAGGCCAGCGGCGCCCCCGGCTGGGCCAGGGCCTCATACTGCAAGCGCCGGTCGCCAACACTCAGGGTTCCGGCCTGAAGCGCCAGCGCCTTGAAGCTGGCGATATGGCGGTAAATCAGCGGCAGCTCGCCGTTGATAGCCACCGCTTCCAGCTGGGCAACTGCCTCAGCGGGTTTACGCGCCTCCGCCAGCGCGCCGGCTTCCAGCATTTTCAATATCGCAGCACCGCCCGCGCTCTCAACTGAAACTGCCGCCAAAGCCTCGGCCCGGCCTTCGCTGCCGTCAATCTCCAGCGCAGCGGTGATCTCATCGCCCAGGGTTTCGGCAGCTGCCTGATCCTTTGCCTTGGTGTACTCGCGCAGGGCCGCGCCGCCGACAATCAGCGCCACCGCAACGCCGCCAATCCAGCCGTAGCGCTTCAGCATCACAAAAAGACGGTCACGGCGGACCTCTTCAGTCACCTCGTCGATAAAGCTGTCGGTATCGCTCATGAAAAGCCCCTGATATGCGCGGCCCGGGTCATTGCCCTAGCCGGTATTGAATGCGTCGCGCCCCTCTTACCCCGGCTAAAAGGCCAAGCCAAGTGGCCCGTTTGCATCAGAAACATCCGGCCTCGGGCCAGAAAAGCAAGAAATGTGAACTAAACCACTTAGTTTAGAATGGACATCGCTTATATGACGTCTATCACATACGCGCGAGTCCAGCCGTGATCAGGCACCGCCGCCCGCCGGAATTACCCGGCTCACACGTAGGACCAGACAGAAAGCAAGAAAGGCCCGACATGCGTTTCGTACCGGTACTGACCGCCGCAGCGGTAACAGCCAGCCTCTTTATGGTGGTTATCCAGCGCGACGAACTGATGGCCTTTGCCAGGGGCGAGGATGCAGCTGAAGCCGCCGCGGTGGAACCAGACGCCGGAGAGACGCTAAACTTGGCCCAGGCTCCGGACACGCGAGTCGGCGTGGTGGCGCTGCAGAGCAAGGCGCGCACCATCGGCAGCGCGGTAATCCTGCGCGGCCAGACCCAGGCGGTCCGCCAGGTCGAGGTGCGGGCCGAAACCACATCTACTGTCATTTCAGACCCGCTGCGCAAAGGCGCGCAGGTCAAAGCTGGCGACCTTCTCTGCCAGCTGGATCCGGGCACCCGCCCGGCCATGCTGCTGGAAGCCAAGGCCCGTCTCAGCGAAGCGCGCGCCCGCATTCCTGAGTCGGAAGCCCGCCTTGAAGAAGCGCACGCCCGCCTGAAGGAAGCCAAGATCAACCTGACCGCCGCCGCCAAGCTGTCCGAAGGAGGCTATGCCTCTGAAACCCGTTTAGCCTCGGCCGAGGCGGCGGAACGCTCGGCCGTTGCGGGCATCGCCACCGCCCAAAGCGGGCTGGAAACCAGCCGTGCCGGCATCGAAGCCGCCGCGGCCGCTGTCGCCAGCGCGCAAAAGGAAATCAGCCGGCTGACCATCGCCGCACCGTTTGATGGCCTGCTGGAAAGCGACACCGCGGAACTTGGCAGCCTGCTGCAGCCCGGCAGCCTGTGCGGCACCGTCATCCAGCTCGACACGATCAAGCTGGTCGGCTTTGTGCCCGAGGCCGAGGTAAACAAAGTGGTGCTGGGCGCCGATGCCGGCGCCGAACTGGCAACCGGCCAGCGGGTTCAGGGCAAGGTGACCTTCCTCAGCCGCTCCGCTGATCCGAACACCCGCACCTTCGAGGTTGAAATCACCGTGCCCAACCCGGACCTCAGCATCCGCGACGGCCAGACAGCGGATATCGCCATCTCTTCGGCCGGGCGGCTGGCACATAAAGTGCCGCAGTCGGCGCTGACCCTGAACAATGAAGGCCAGCTGGGTGTGCGCGTTGTCGGCTCTGACAGCACCGTGAAGTTCTACCCTGTGCAGCTGCTCCGGGACGAGGCTGACGGCGTCTGGCTCGGCGGCCTGCCCGAAACCGCTGATGTAATTGTGGTGGGCCAGGATTTTGTAACCGAAGGCGTCGCCGTAGCGGCCACCTACCGGGAGAGCGAACAGTGATTGGCATCGTCGATTGGGCCGCCGGCCGTGCCCGGATGGTCCTTGCATTCATAGCAATCTCGCTGCTGGTCGGCGGGTTTGCCTACTCCATGCTGCCCAAGGAGGGTGAGCCGGATATCGAGATCCCCGCCCTGTTCATCTCGGTTCCCTTCCCCGGCATCTCGGCCGAAGACGCCGAATCCCTGATGGTCAAAGTGATGGAGACCGAGTTTGCCGACCTTGACGGGCTCGACAAGATGACCTCCACCGCCGCCGAAGGTTATGCCGGGGTGGCGCTGGAGTTCGAATTCGGCTGGGACAAGACCGCGATCATGGCCGACGTGCGCGATGCCATGGACAAGGCCGAGGCGGAATTCCCGGACGGGGCCGAAAAATATTCGATCACCGAGATCAACTTCTCGGAATTCCCGATTGTCATCGTGAACCTCACCGGCGCTGTGCCGGAACGCACGATGGCCCGCATCGCCAAGGACTTGCAGGACGACCTTGAGGCACTGGACGCGGTGCTTGAGGCCGGTATTGCAGGCAACCGCGACGAGATGGTCGAGGTGCTTATCGACCCGCTTCGGCTGGAAGCCTACAATGTCACCGCACTTGAGCTGATCAATGTTGTGCAGAACAACAACCAGCTGATCGCGGCCGGCGAGGTGGAATCGAGCCAGGGCGCTTTCTCAGTCAAGATCCCCTCTTCCTTTGACGACGTTCAGGATATCTACCGGCTGCCGGTCAAGACCAACGGCGACCGCGTGGTCACCCTTGGCGAACTGGCGCAGATCAACTTCACCTTCGAGGACCGCGAAGGCACCGCGCGTTTCAACGGCGGCGACACGGTGGCGCTGCAGGTTGTGAAGCGCAAGGGCTACAACGTGATCGACACCGTCAACCTGGTGAAGGAAACCCTGGAGACCGCCAAGACCAAATGGCCGCCGGAATTGCAGGCTGCGGTCGAGGTTGGCACCTCCAACGACCAGAGCCGCGTTGTCGGCTCCATGGTCAGCCAGTTGGAAGGCTCGGTGCTGACCGCCGTGGCCCTGGTGATGATCGTTGTGCTCTCCGCCCTTGGCAGCCGCGCTGCACTGCTGGTGGGCTTTGCGATCCCCACCTCCTTCCTGCTGTGCTTTGCCTTCCTCGCCCTGATGGGGGTCACCATCTCCAACATGGTGATGTTCGGCCTGATCCTGGCCGTCGGAATGCTGGTCGACGGCGCCATCGTGATCGTGGAATACGCCGACAAGCGCATCAAGGAGGGCTCTGGCCCGATGCATGCCTATGTCGAGGCAGCGCAGCGGATGTTCTGGCCGGTGGTCTCCTCCACCGCCACCACGTTGTGCGCCTTCCTGCCGCTGCTGTTCTGGCCCGGTGTCCCTGGCGAGTTCATGGGCATGCTTCCGGTGACCATGATCTTCGTGCTGTCGGCTTCGCTGGTGGTGGCGCTGATCTACCTGCCCGTGATGGGCGGCGTTACCGGCCGTATCAGCCGCACCTTTGAAGGCGCATCCCGCGCTCTGCGCATGATTGCCCCCTGGTGGCTGCGCGCCATCCTGGTGCCCTTTGCCATGTGGGGCATGTTTGCAGGTGCCATGCAAATGCTGAACCCGGCTTATCTGCTGGGCGAAGGCACAAGCCCGGTGGCAGGTCTGCTGTTCGGCGCCGTGTTCTTTATCCTGTCGGCTTTTGCCGCCTCCATCACCCTCAGCGCCGTAAAATTCGAACGCGAGCAAAAGGAAGTGGTCCCTGGATACCATCACACGCCGTTCGGCCATGTGATCAAGTTCATCGCCGGCAACCCGATCATGCCGGTAGTGACCATCGTCGCCGTTGTGTTCGCCATCTCAACCGTCTTCACCGCCTATGGCGAAAACAACCGCGGCGTTGAGTTCTTCGTGGATTCGGAACCGGAACAGGCCACCGCCTATGTCCGGGCCCGCGGCAACATCTCGCTGCACGAGAAAGACGGGATGGTCCGCGCCGCCGAAGACATCATTATGCAGCATCACGCGGTGATCAATGTCTTCTCCTTTGCTGGAGACGGCGGCCTGAACACCGACAGCTCCGGCGCCCAGCTGCCGCCGGACACCATCGGCCAGGTCCAGTTCGAGATCATTCCGTGGGAAGACCGCCCGACCCAAAGCGAGCCGCTGGACGGCTGGTTCGGCGGACTGATGAGCGAATACCTGGGATTCGAAAAGGAAATCATTGCCGAGGAATACGGCGGCAACACCGTGCTGGATGAGCTCAACGCCGAACTGGCCAAGCTGCCCGGTTTCGAGGTCGAGGTCCGCGCCCTGGCGCAGGGCCCCGCCACCGGCAAGCCAGTCCATCTGCGCCTGCGCGGTGATGGCTGGGAAGACCTAACCGCCGCGACCGTGGCCGCGCGGGAGCAGTTTGAGAACACCCCCGGCCTGATCCTGATCGAGGACAGCCTGCCCCTGCCCGGCATCGATTGGCAGATCAACGTCGATGTCGAAAAGGCCGGCCGCTATGGTGCGGACGTGGCCACTGTGGGTGCAATGGTGCAGCTGGTGACCCGCGGCATCCTCCTGGACACCATGCGGGTCGACAGCTCGGACGAAGAGATCGAAATCCGCGTCCGCCTGCCGGAACAGGACCGGGTGCTGTCCACGCTCGACAGCCTCAAGGTCCGAACCCCGGACGGGCTGGTGCCGCTCAGCAACTTCATCACCCGCAAGCCGGTGCCGAAACTGGCCCAGATCAACCGCATCGGCCAGGAGCGTTACTATGACGTGAAGGCGGATGTGACCGCAGGTCTGAGCAAGGTTGAAATTGAAGATCCTGATACCGGCGAAGTGACCCGTTTGGCCCTGCTCAAGGAGCTGCCCGAAGGCACTGCCGCGGCCGGTGAAACCGTTACTGCTCCAAACGGCAGCACCCTGGAACTGGTGCAATTGACCGGCGTCGGCAGTTTTGACGCGGTGCTCGCTGCGCTGGACACCGGCGCCCGGATCGTCCCGGTTAACCCGAATGAGCGGATCGGCGTCATCACCGAATGGCTGGACTCCGACCCGCTGCCGCGCAGCATCAGCTGGGAATGGACCGGCGATCAGGAGGAGCAGGCGGAATCCGGTGCCTTCCTGTCCAAGGCCTTTGCCGGCGCGCTGGCGCTGATGTTCGTGATCCTGCTGGC
>JBFOLS010000568.1:0-6649 GCA_040830225.1 Leisingera sp. | reverse complement strand
ATGGCATAGACAGCCCCGTATTGCAGCATGTCCAGAGTGTTGCCGCCACGTTTGCGGGCCGTTAGCGCGCCAATGAGGGCGCCCAGCAGTACGCCTGCGATTACGATCATAGTGTCTTGTCCGTTCCTTAGTTCAGCCGGGCCGGGTCAGGGGGCAGAGGGGCGCAGCGCAGCGATTTCCTCGAGCCGGGCCTCTACCACCCAATCCGGGCCAAAGCCGTAGCGTGCCCATCCAAGGCTGTCCAGCCTGACACGGCGGGCCTCGGCATTGCGATGCTCCAGTTCCAGAGCTTCTGCCTGCAGCATCAGAAGCGTTGCCAGCAGTGCAGCGTTCTCATGCTCGGCGGCTGCGGCCGCGGCCGGCCTCAGCCGGTTCAGGGCCGCGGCGCCATTGCCATGGGCGATATCCCAGGCTGCCAGCTGCACGGTCAGCTTGGCCTGGTGCATGCGGGTTCCGGGCAGGCCCGCCAAGTAGCTTTCAGCAGTGCGGAAGTGCTTCTGCGCCAGCTCCGGCTCGCGGATGCGCAGCATCCGGCCCAGCGTGTAATGGCTTAGGGCGCGCCGGTGGTCCTGCCAGCCGAGGTCGCGGGCTATTGCCGCAGCCCGGTTGGCAGACCGCAGGCGCTCCCGCAGCGAGGCCTGCGGGCCGAGAGCCTGCTCGAAAGCGGTGATCCAGGCCCGCGGCGTTTCCGGCAGCCATTGCGCTGCCGTTCGGGTGCCGCGCGGGTTCAGCCGAGCCAGAATCGCGGGCAGGCGGGCCTCGACCTCGGCCCGGCTCATACCGGTGCGCAGCTCCTGCGCGTAGGACGCGCGCAGGATCAGCATGTCGAAACCGGTCAGAACCGCGTGGATATTATCGTCGTTGAAGATCGAGTCCGGCAGCCGGTAGAGATCATTCAAGGGCCCGATTGCCTGCGCCAGTTCCTCGTGCAGGCAATCGCGTACTTCCTGCGGGCTCACGTCATTCGGGATGAACACTGCCAGCCGCTCGCGGCTGCGCAGCAATGACCAGTTGGTGCGCGGGCTGCGCCGGTTGCGGCGGTACTCGGCCAGAGAGGAGACATTGGGCACCACAAAACAGGCTGCCTTGGGCAGCGCCCGGCGGATCTCGGCGCGGGAGACCGACTGGATCGTGATATTGGCGTCACCGCCGGAAACCCGCTGAATGCTGATGCCGGCCTCGCTGCGCAGGCGGGCCAGCAGCGTGTTCAGGTCGCGGATGAACCCGGGCGCGGGATCTCCTGTCACGCGCAGAGAGATCGGGCCTTCGAAGCGGGTGAACTGGGGCAGGGTGCTGCCGCCCTCCAGAGCAAAATGCAGATCAAGGAAGTCGCGCGCGATGTCCGCGTTCGAGCGCTGCGGCGGCAAAGGGCGGCGCGGGGAAAAGACCTTGACCGGGGGCAGGGCCGCTGGAGCCGCCGCCGCACGTGTCGGTGCTTCAACCCGCGCAGAGGGCGCGGTGCAGGCCGCCAGCGCCAGCACGGCCGCTGCCGCGGCCCCCCGGATGATGCGCAGCGCCGGAAGGCCGGGCCTGCGGCGGGGGAGGTGTGAAACCGTGGCAGTGTCAGCGGGCAATCAGGCGTCTCCTATCAGCCCGGCGCATTCCGCCCGGCTTCCTTTCCTCTGATAGGGGAATGCGGCAGCAATTTGAAGCGAAACAGGCGGGCGCCGGGCAAAGCGCCTGCCATGATGCCTTAGCGGCGCCCGCGCGCCATGAAGGCCAGCCTCTCGAACAGATGCACGTCCTGTTCGTTCTTCAGGAGCGCGCCGTGCAGCTTGGGCAGCGCATTGGCCCCGTCCCGCGCGATATCTTCGGGGCTCAGGTCCTCAGCAAGCAAGAGCTTCAGCCAGTCGATCACTTCGGACGTGGACGGCTTTTTCTTCAGGCCTTGCGTCTCGCGGATCTCGTAGAACTGGGTCAGCGCGGCGGTCAGCAGCGCTTCCTTGATGCCCGGGTGGTGCACCTCGACGATCTTCTTCATCGTCTCCGCGTCCGGGAAACGGATGTAGTGGAAGAAACAGCGGCGCAGGAATGCGTCCGGCAGTTCTTTCTCGTTGTTGGAGGTGATGATCATGATCGGGCGGTGTTTCGCCTTGATCGTCTCGCCGGTCTCGTAGACGTGGAACTCCATCTTGTCGAGTTCTTGCAAGAGATCGTTGGGGAACTCGATGTCGGCCTTGTCGATTTCGTCGATAAGCAGCACGACCTTCTCGTCGGTCTCAAAGGCCTCCCACAGCTTGCCCTTGCGGATGTAATTCTTCACGTCATGCACGCGCTCTTCGCCCAGCTGGCTGTCGCGCAGGCGGCTGACGGCATCGTATTCGTAAAGGCCCTGCTGGGCGCGGGTGGTGGATTTCACGTTCCACTCGATCATCCGCAGCCCCAAGGCGCCCGCAACCTGTTTGGCAAGCTCGGTCTTGCCGGTGCCCGGTTCGCCCTTGACCAGCAGCGGACGCTCTAGCGTGACCGCAGCATTTACCGCAACTTTCAAGTCATCCGTTGCGACATATTCCTTAGTGCCCTGAAATTGCATGTCTTTCCTGTCTCAGCCGTGATTGCCGCCTTCTTATCACGCTTTTAACCAAACGGCGCCACTATTGTGTAGTGACATTCCTTCCCGTTAGGGATAAACGCTGCGGCAGAGGGGGAGCCAAAATGTTCAGGTGCCAATTATGACCAGCATTATGGGCCAGACCGAAGGAGCCGAAATGAAGCAAGAAGTGTTTCTGCCGGACGACTACCGCCCGGCCGAAGATGAGCCGTTCATGAATGACCGGCAGCTTGAGTACTTCCGACGCAAGCTATTGGAATGGAAGCAGGAGCTTCTGGCAGACAGCCGCGACACCATCGAAGGTTTGCAGGATAACACCCGCAATATTCCGGATGTCGCCGACCGTGCCAGCGAAGAAACCGACCGCGCACTGGAGCTGCGCACGCGGGACCGCCAGCGCAAGCTGGTCGCCAAAATCGACTCGGCGCTGCGCCGCATCGACGAGGGCGAATACGGCTACTGCGAGGTGACTGGCGATCCGATCTCGCTGAAGCGCCTTGACGCGCGTCCGATCGCGACCATGAGCCTGGAAGCGCAGGAGCGCCACGAGCGCCGCGAAAAGGTTCACCGCGACGATTAACCGCCAGCTTTGGCGGCAGAAATGAACAAATCCAGGACGCCGGGGCCTTTTGCTCCGGCGTTTTTTGTTCCATGTGAGGGTGGCGCAGACCCTGCAGGAAACCCATGAACCTCAAAGGCTTGAAGATAACCGTTATTGGCGCCGGCATCGGCGGGCTGACCGCGGCGCTGGCGCTGCGGCGCCAGGGCGCCGTGGTGACTGTACTGGAGCAGGCGGAGGCGATCTCCGAAGTCGGCGCCGGTTTGCAGATCACGCCAAACGGCGTCGCGGTGCTGAAGGCGCTTGGACTTGCCGATGATCTGGCGTGGAGCTCACAGCGGGCCCGTGCCGTGGTATTGCGGGGCCACCGGCGCGGCAACGAAGTGTTGCGGCTGGACCTCGATGAGCACGCCGCAGGCTTGCGTTACTACTTCGTGCACCGATCCGACCTGGTCAATATCCTGGCAGGGGCGGCCCGCCGCGAAGGCGTTCAGGTGCGCCTGCTGCAAAAGGTGGAACGGGTTGAGCCCGGGCCGCAGCCGGTTGTGCATCTCGGCAATGGCGCGCAATGCGGCGGCGATCTGGTGATTGGTGCCGACGGGCTGCACTCGCGTACCCGCGCGGCCTTGAATGGCGGAGACAAGCCGTTCTTTACCGGTCAGGTTGCCTGGCGAGCGACAGTGCCGAACCATCTGAACCTGCCCCCCGAAGCACAGGTCTTCATGGGGCCCGGGCGCCATCTTGTCGCTTACCCGCTGCGCGACGGGAGCCTGGTGAATCTGGTGGCGGTGCAGGAGCGCCGAGCCTGGGCTGACGAAGGCTGGCATTTCCGGGATGACCCGGCAAACCTGCGTTCCGCCTTTTCCAGTTTCGGCGGCAATGCGGCTGCACTGCTGGATGCGGTGGAAACAGTGCTTCTTTGGGGGTTGTTCCGGCACCCGGTGGCAAAGCGCTGGCATGGGGAGAACACGGCTATTCTTGGTGACGCTGCCCACCCGACACTGCCCTTCATGGCGCAGGGCGCCAACTTGGCGCTGGAAGATGCCTGGATGCTGAGCCGCTCGCTGCAGGAGGCGGGTGACGCAGCCTCCGGGCTGGCGCTTTACCAGTCCCGCCGCCAAGAGCGCGCCGGAAAGGTGGTGCAGGCGGCGAGCCGCAATGCCTGGAAATACCATCTTCGGGCGCCGCTCAATTGGCCCGCGCATCAGGTCCTGAAGCTTGGCGGCCGTTATGCGCCGCAGAAGATGGTCGGGCAGTTTGACTGGATCTACCGCTATGATGTCACTGACTGAGGGCCGGCGGCGCTAGGCCGCCTGCCCCGGATGCCTGTTTCAGATATCCAGTTCGACCCAAACCGGCACGTGATCCGAGGGCTTCTCGCGGCCGCGCACATCCTTGTCGATCTGGCAATCCATCAGCAAATCGGCAGCCTGCGGGGTCAGCAGGAAATGATCGATACGGATGCCGTCATCCCGGTTCCAGGCGCCGGCCTGATAATCCCAGAATGAATAATGGCCTGGCCCCTGCTGCCTGGCCCGGAAGGCTTCGGTGAAGCCCAGGTTGACGATCCGCTGGAATGCGGCACGGCTTTCGGGCCGGTGCAGCGCGTCCTCACGCCAGGCTTCGGGGCGTTTGGCGTCTTCTGCCTGCGGTATGATGTTGTAGTCGCCGGCCATCAGCGCGGGCATCTCTTCTGCCATCAGTTCGGCTGCGCGTGCCTGCAGACGCTCCATCCAGGCCAGTTTGTAGGCATATTTGCCTCCCGCCACCGGGCTGCCGTCGGCCTCCAGCTCCACAGGGTTGCCATTGGGCAGGTAGAGGCCGCAGATGCGGATAGCCTGTTTTCCCACTACCGTTGCCTCGATCCAGCGGGCCTGTTCGTCGCTGTCATCCCCCGGCAGGCCGCGGCGCACATCCTCCAGCGGCAGTTTCGACAGGATCGCCACGCCGTTGAAGCTCTTCTGCCCGTGGGTCTCGACGTTGTAGCCGCGCTCCTCGAACAATTCGCGCGGAAACGCCTCATCAACCGACTTGATCTCCTGCAGCAGAACCACGTCGGGCTGGGCCTCGTCCAGCCAGTCCGGAAGCGCCTGAGCGCGGGCCTTGATGCCATTGATATTGAATGTGGCGATTTTCATGGCTTGCCTCCGGCGCAGATTGCTTTATTTGGGCTCGATCTATCGCTGAATCAGCGCTCCGGGGCAAGCCCGATACGCGCCAGGCGAATCACATTGCCGCCGCTTGAAATCCGGTGTTTTGCGGTGATGAAAAATAACCCTCAGGTTGATTTAATTCGTTTTGCAATGTTGTGCGTGTGAATAACGCGGCGAGTATTTTGTGGATTAATCGGATTAAATTAAAATACACAAAAAATAGCGAGTTGAAGTTAAAGTTGGATTTCTAAAAAATACAATGTGAAATTGCAATTTATATTTGCGCTGTGCGTATGCCGTGCCAGCGTGAGGGAACCTTTTGTCACTAACGAATGGGGTTCCAAAATGACTGCTCAGCGTAAAATCAAGGACTTCCGTGCCACTCTCCCGGGCGCAGGCGCCAGCCTGTTTGACGGTGGAGGAACGGAGATGTTCTCCTCGGGATCGGCGCCCGAATGCACCGCGGGCATCAGCGCAGGGGAGGGCGTGTCGCTGTTCTCCTCCGGTTCGATGCCGCAGACAGCAGAAAGCTGGGCAGGCGGGGAGACCGGGCTTTTTTCCAGCGGTTCGGCGCCTGCCGCTGAGGGCGGAACCGCCACCGGCGATCTGGTCGAGATGTTCTCATCGGGCTCGGCTCCGGCGGCCCGGACTGATACTCGAGCCGGCGATCTGGTGCAGCTGTTCTCCTCCGGCTCTGCACCTGCTGCTCAAGCGGACGTCTCGGCAGGCGACCTGACCGGGGAGTTTTCTTCCGGTTCCGCACCGTCTGCCCGGGCAAGGACCGGTACAGGCGACCTGACGGAAATGTACTCATCGGGCTCGGCCCCGGCCGCAGAGGCAAAGACCGGCGCGGGTGAGGGTACCCACCTGTTTTCCTCCGGCTCGGCACCTGCTGCACAGGCGCGCACCAGCGAAGGCGATGCCACCCGGCTGTTCTCTTCGGGCAGCTGATCCGGGCTGCTGAACCGGGCAGGGCCTGCCTTTCTGCAGGCCCGCTCCCAGGCGGCTCCTTACCAGGGCCGCCGCCGCGCCGCTTCCATCCGCAAGAGGTTCCCATGGCCCAGATCATCCCGTTTTTCTCACCCGCCGCCCGCCAGTCCCGGGCTTGCGCGCAGGAGGCGCTGATAGCCGGTTTCGCATTGCACCGGCGCACGCAGGAGGATGTGTTCTGGCTCAAAGAGAATGCTGAACTGCTGAACATTCTCGAATGCACCGGGGCAAAGCTGCCTGCCACTGCACTGGAACCGCTGCAGCTGTTTTATGATGGGGCGGCGCGCCACATCAGTTTCTTCCGTCAGTATTACCGCTTCATTCTGTCGATCTGCCTGGATCTGGAGGATCTGGGATTGCCGGGGCAGACCGGCGCGCAGATTGCGGAGTGGGTGT
>JBFOLS010000567.1:0-5706 GCA_040830225.1 Leisingera sp. | reverse complement strand
TGCGGAATTTTTGAAGAAGAACGTCAGATCGAGTCCGGTTCGGCCAGCACGGCCAGTTCGGCGGCATCAAGGATCTGCACCCCGCCGCGGCTGATTCCGACCATGCCGCTGCGCTTCCAGGCGGCAAGGGTCTTGGAGACCGCCTCGCGGGTGGCGCCGACAAACTCGGCCAGTTCTGCTTGTGACAGGGAAACCCGCCCGTCGCTGCCCTCGGGCGACAGATACAGCAGCTTGCGTGCCAGCCGCACCGGCATCGGCAGGAAGACCTGCTCGTTGAGCTGGGTGTTCATCCAGCGCATCCTTTGGCCCGCCAGCCGCAGCAGGTCGGCGGCCAGGTCGGGGTGCCGGCGGATCTGCTCCAGCACGTCGGCGCTGCGCAGGCGCAGGACCCGGCTGGGCTCGGCAGCACTGGCGGTTGCGGTGCGCTCACCGGGGTCGAACAGGGTTATTTCACCGAACACCGCGCCGGGGCGCATCATGTCCAGCGACAGTTTGCGGCCCGATGCCGAAAGCACCGAAAACTCCAGCGCCCCTTCGGCAATGGCATAAAGCGCATCGCCCGGATCGCCCTGTTCGAAAAGGACCTCCCCCTGGCGCAGGCGCACCTCGGTTGCCTGGCTTTCCAGCATCCGCCGCAAGGGGCCGGAAGCGCCGGAGAGGAAGCCGCTATCGGGCAGGCGGGTTTTCAGCATGGCCAAGGTCTCTTTGCGTTTGTGCCCGGTTGAGCGGCCCCGCCAGGCAGAGCCGTTGGCCGGACCTTAGCAGAGGCGGCAGCAGCGGGGAACCGGGCAACTGAACCGCCTGGTTCAGCCTGCCACGGCGATCAGCCCCAGCTTGCGGGCGGAAGACAGCGACAGGGTGCCGCTGTCCAGCCCCAGCGGCGCCTGGTAGCGCTGCACAGCCTTGCGCGTGGCCTTGTCCATCTGCCCGTGGACGGGGCCGCGGTAGAGGCCGCGGGCAGCCAGCGCCCGCTGCAGGGTGCGGATGAAGCCCGGTGTCATCAGGCCGGGGCAGGGGATCTCGAACCAGCGCTCCTGGCGCGGCTGCACGATCTGCTGGCTGGTTTCGGTCCGGAAGATGGCGGGGCGGACCACCTGGCCGCTGCTGTCGAGCTGCGCCGGTTCCGCCAGCACCTGGCTGGTGACGGTTTCAATGACGGCCGGCGAGGTATGCTTGCTCCAGCAGGTGCCGGGGGCTGCGCCGGGCGGGGCATAGCGGCCAGCCCGGGAGAGATCGCTGCCGGGCTGCGGTGCCACACATGCGGTCAGGGCCATCATGGCCCCTAGCAGCAGCGCAGGCCAGGTGCCGCGGCCGGTTTTGACGTTCAGTGGCATCATGCCCGTTTGCCTCTATCCGCGCCTCTGTCAGCGCCGCTGCCTGCAGCCCTGTCAGCTTTTGGCGCTTATGCTTTGGCGGCAGCCTAGCCGAGTTCCTGGGCATGCGCAAAGGCCGGATCGTTCTGTCGGCTCTGCTCCGCCAGCAGCAGGTCAAGCATCGGCGAAATGTCTTCGACCACCTCGGCGATCACATGGGTGACCGAATGCGCCCGCTGCAGCTGCCCGGTGACGCGCAGGAGGCGGCCCGAGATCACCGCGCGGCGGAAAGCTTCGTAGATCTTGCGCCAGACGATCACATTGACGATGCCGGTTTCGTCCTCAAGCGTGACGAAGATCACCCCTTTGGCGGTGCCGGGGCGCTGGCGCAGGATTACGAGTCCCGCGACGGTGATGCGGGCGTTTTCCGGCGGCTCCTGCAGACGGGCGGCAGGCAGGCAGTGCGGCGGGCGGGGCCAGGGAAGCGGGGCGGGCTGGGGGGCGTAAGGAGCGGCAGCGCCCGGCGGGGCAGCAACGGGGGCTGGCATGAGGAAAACGGCTCCGCGGGTGAAAATTATCCAACGTGAACAAATATAGAACATTGTGCTGGAAAGTCCAGCAGCGGCAGCACAGAGTCGCAATTGGGGCTAGCACCGCCGCAGGCGCTTGGCTACACAGTCGCCCAAGTACCGGAAAAGGGAAGAGAGCTGACAATGGCAAAGATCACTTACATCGAGCACAACGGCACAAGCCATGTTGTGGATGTCGCCAATGGGCTGACCGTGATGGAAGGCGCGCGCGACAACAATATCCCCGGCATCGAAGCCGATTGCGGCGGCGCCTGCGCCTGCTCGACCTGCCACGTCTACATCGCGCCTGACTGGGTCGAGAAGCTGCCCGCCAAGGACGACATGGAAGAGGATATGCTGGACTTTGCCTATGAGCCGGACCCGGCCCGCTCGCGCCTGACCTGCCAGATCAAGGTCAGCGATGCGCTGGACGGCCTCGTCGTGCATATGCCTGAAAAGCAGATCTGATGACCGCGGGGGCGGCGGCGCGGCGTCTTCCGTTGCGCGTCCGGCCCCGTTCCGCCCGCCGCGCCTGGCGGGTGCTGTGCCTGGGGGCGGTTCTGGCCGGCTCAGCGGCGCAGGCCGGGGGGGTTTCGGCAGAATACGGCGATCCCACCACCCGCTATGGCCATGGCGTGCTTGGCGACAGAGTGGAGTACGGTTCGCTGACGATTACGGTGGCCCCGGCAGCAGAGCAGCAGCAGTCTGCCAAGGCGGTGCACCGGACAGCTGATGTCCTGATCCGACTGCCTCTGGATCATGTATTTGAAGATATTGCTCCGCGGCTGGCGGATGTGACCGGCGACGGCCGGCCCGAAGTTTTGGTTGTTGAAACGGATGTTGCTCTGGGTGCGCAGCTGGCCATTTACAGCGCCGACGGCAGTAAGCTGGCAGCGACGCCGCACATCGGGACCCGCAACCGCTGGCTGGCGCCCATCGGCGCCGCCGACCTGGATGGCGACGGGCACGTGGAAATTGCCTATATCGACCGGCCGCATCTGGCAAAGACGCTGCGCATCTGGCGCTACAAGGATGGTGAACTGGCGGAGGTGGCCAGCCGGTCCGGACTGACCAACCACCGGATCGGACAGGACTTCATCACCTCCGGCATCCGCGATTGCGGCCAGGGGCCGGAATTGGTGACAGTAAGCGGCGATTGGCGCAGGATTGCCGTCTCGCGGCTGAGGGCTGACGGAATCAGCAGCCAGGACATTGGCGCTTTCGTCCCGGAAACGGGGCTTGGGGATGCGCTGGCCTGCCGTTGAACGCTGTCCGCGCCGCACGCGAGTGCGGCGCCGGGCCCAACTGTGAGACGCCTCCGCCAGGAGGGGACTGAACAGGCGGGAGAGACTGTTTCCCTGCGGCGCGCTGTTGGGAAGGGCGTCCCGGGTATACCGTTAAAATGCCAAGTGTTTCAGATTTGTTCACCGCTTTAGGCTTATCTTCTTCCGGACGGGCAGATCAGGCACTCGCCTGGGGGGACCGGAGTAACAGGAGACAGGCGCGTGAGCTTTACACCCTATGTGTTCGGCACAGGGATTGCCGGATGGACCTTTCTGCAGCGCACCCGGGAGCAGCAGCAGGAAGTCTTTGAGAAATCACCTGTCATCGACCGGCAGGTGGAGGATTTCACCCAGCGGATCACCAGCATTCAGTCTGCTGACGAACTGCTTGATGACTACAGCCTGCTGACCGTGACGCTTGGCGCCTTCGGCCTGGATGAGGATATCAACAACAGGGCCTTCCTCAAGCAAGTCCTCGAATCCGATTTGAGCGACTCGACGTCTCTGGCGAGCCGGCTCGACGACAGCAGGTACCTGGCGCTTGCGGAAAGCTTCGGCTTTGGCGGCGATGCCGGGCCAACGCTCCCCAGTGCCCGTGCGGGCAGTGAATTTGCAAGTGTCGCCACGGCGGATGACCTGCTGGCAAACAGTTCATTGCTGAGCAAGGCGCTCGGAAATGCCGGGCTTGAGGGGTTGGAGAACAACCAGTTTTTCCTGCAGAAAGTGCTGAACTCCGACCTGACGGATCCGGAGTCCTTTGCCAATCAGCTGAGTGACCCCCGCTATGCGGAGTTTGCCGCGCAATTCAATTTCGGCGCGCCGCCCGAGTATGAAAACAGCATCCAGAAACTGGTCGGGGCGTTCAACGAGCATACAGAAGGCTTGGCCAGTGTGGACGACCTGCTGGAGGACGAAGATCTTCTGCAAGCCGTCATAGAAACCTTTGATCTGGAGCGGACCACTCCTGACTTCCTGCGGCGGGTGCTGGAATCCGATACCACGGACCCCGATTCCTTCGTGAACCAGCTGGACGACGACCGCTATGTCGCCGTCTCGGCAGCCTTTGGCTTCGGTTTGCCGGACCTCAACAGCATTACCGATCCGGAAGAGCTGCTGTCGAACGAGGTGCTGCTGGAGGGCGCGCTGGATCTGTTTGGTCTTTTCAACTATGGCGAGGATTACCTGCGCCAGGTGCTGGAATCCGACCTGTCCGATCCTGCTTCCTTTGTGAACCAGCCTGAGAACCTGGCGTTTTACGATTTTGCCGATGCTTTCCATAACGGCTGGCCTGAACGCCCCAGCAAGATGCAGGTGTTTTCGGAGGAGATCACTGGCCTGATGGATGAGCTCGAAAGCGCCACTGATCTCGTTTTCGACCTGAGCCTGTTTGAGGCGTCGCTGGACATTTTCGGGCTGAGCCACCGCGATGTTGATTTCGATATCATGACCCGCACGCTGGACTCGGACCTGTCGTCGAGCACGTCTTATGCCAACATGCACTACGATAAGCGCATGACGGCGATGGCCCATGCCTTTGCCTTCAATCAAGGGGAAAGCGGCCGCGAGTATCCGGAAGGATTCGCAGAGGAGCTTGCCGACCTCTTCACGACCCGCCAGTTCGAGATCCAGATCGGCGAAACCGATCAGAATATGCGCCTGGCGCTGGCTTTCGAGCGCGAACTGCAGACCATTGCGGACGCCGGGGGCAGTGAAGACGCGCATTGGTATGGAATTATCGGTTCTCCGCCGCTGCAAGCGGTTTTTGAAACGGCTCTGTCCTTGCCCAACGGTTTTGCGCAGCTGGATGTCGACCGTCAGGTGGTGGAAATGAAGGAGCGTGCCTTTGCGGCTTTCGGCACCACACATCCTGCCGATTTTCTTGAAACTGAAAAGCTCGAGGAGTTCCGCAACAGGTTCCTGATGCTGAGCGATCTCAACTCGACGCAAGGCGGCTTCAGCGACCCGATTCTGTCGTTGTTCTGATGAGACCTTCCGCATGCGCTGGCTGCCGTCAGCGCATGCCGCTGCGCCGGGCGCAACGCGCCCGGCCATGCCCAACGGTGAAAGGCAATCTTTGATTGGCTTTGAGCGGGCGGGAGTTTCGCCCGCCAGCGATCAAAAGCTACTTCAGCGCACGCCAGCCGATGTCGCGGCGGAAAAAGCCCTGCGGCCAGTCCACTCCGTCCACCATCGCATAGGCGCGGTCGCGGGCCTCCTGCAGGGTTTCGCCGCGCGCCGTCACGTTCAGCACCCGGCCGCCGACGGCTAGCACCTTGCCGTCCTCCGCCTTGGTGCCGGCGTGAAAGACCATGTTGCTGCTGTCCTCTGGCAGGGCGTCCAACCCCTTGATCTCGGAGCCTTTTTCGTAAGATCCGGGATAGCCCGCAGCCGCCATCACCACAGTGATCGCGTGGTCATCCGCCCAGTTCACCTGCGCCTCTGCCAATCGACCTTCGGCAGCGGCATGCATCAGGTCCAGCGCCTGCGCGCCGAGCCGCATCATCAGTACCTGGCATTCCGGATCGCCGAAGCGGACGTTGT
>JBFOLS010000566.1:0-5786 GCA_040830225.1 Leisingera sp. | reverse complement strand
GCCGAACTGGAGATATTGGTCATCGTGGCATGGCCTAAAAACAGCGCAAAGATCATGTGTCCCAGGAAGAACCAGAACAGGAACACCACGATGATGATGGCGCAGATCGAAGGCAACTGACGGCGGCTTTGCTGCAGCACCACGCCGAGGATCCGGCCCACAGCAATTCCCCTGCCCTGTTCCAGCCGGTGAGACACCTCGTAAAGACCCACCGCGGCAAAGGGGCCGATAAGCGGAAAGCCGATGGCGGCCAGCACCAGCCAGTAAGTTGTTCCGGTGCGGAGAGTCACCCAGGCCATCGCCCAGCCCGCCAGGACGTAGAAACCTGCAAAGAACAGCCCGTAAGCCGGTTTTCTCCGGTAGTCTGCCCACCCCCGGCGCAGCGCCTCGAACAGCATCCCGGTTGAGACCGGCTGAAGCGGCGGCACTCCAAAGGGTTTCTCGTTGGTCATGGCGGTCTGTCCTCCCCTGCGCTGGCTCAGGTCCCTTAAAAAAGCGGCATCAAAAATGTGCCATTAAACCCTAACGCCAATGCCGGCCGAATAAAATGCTTTGGGAATACATGTTTACCGGCGCAGATCGCACCCAGCCAGGCGCAACAAAAAAGGGGCAGCCTCACCGGCCGCCCCGTTTCTCATCCCGCTAATCCTGCGCCTGCACGGCGCCCGGATCACTCCTCGCCCTGCGCGTCCGCCCGGCTCTTGCCGGAGACGTTCATTGCCAGGGTTGCCGCCATGAACCCGTCCAAGTCGCCATCCAGCACGCCTTTGGTGTCCGAAGTCTCGTGGCTGGTGCGCAGGTCTTTCACCATCTGATAGGGCTGCAGCACATATGACCGGATCTGGTTGCCCCAGCCGGCATCGCCCTTGGCCTCGTGGGCGGCGTTGATCTCGGCGTTGCGGCGGTCCAGCTCCTGCTGGGAGAGGCGCGATTTCAGCGCCTTCATGGCGATGTCGCGGTTCTGGTGGTGCGATTTTTCGGAGGAGGTCACCACGATACCGGTCGGGATGTGGGTGATCCGCACCGCCGAGTCGGTGGTGTTCACGTGCTGGCCGCCCGCGCCCGAGGAGCGGTAGGTGTCGACACGGATGTCGGACGGGTTCACGTCAATCTCGATGTTGTCGTCGACCACCGGGTAGACCCAGACCGAGCTGAAGGAGGTGTGCCGCTTGGCCGCCGAGTCATAGGGCGAGATCCGCACCAGCCGGTGCACGCCGCTTTCGGACTTCAGCCAGCCATAGGCGTTGTGGCCGGAAATCTTGTAGGCCGCGGATTTGATGCCCGCCTCGTCGCCCGCGCTTTCGGACTGCAGTTCGACCTTATAGCCCTTCTTCTCGGCCCAGCGCACATACATCCGCGCCAGCATCGACGCCCAGTCGCAGCTCTCGGTGCCGCCGGCGCCTGCGTTGATCTCGAGGAACGTGTCATTGGCGTCCGCCTCGCCGTCCAGCAGCGCTTCCAGCTCCTTGTCCGCGGCCTTGGCTTTCAGCGCGGAAAGTGCCTCTTCGGCATCCTTCACGACATCCTCATCCTCTTCCATCTCCCCAAGTTCGATCAGTTCGATGTTGTCGGAGAGATCCTGCTTAATGCCCTTGTAGGTATCGATGGAATCCACCAGCGCCTGGCGCTCGCGCATCAGTTTCTGCGCCGCCTCGGGGTCATCCCACAGGTTCGGGTCCTCGACCCGCGCGTTGAATTCCTCCAGGCGGAATTCTGCGGTTTCCCAATTCATCCGCTGAGCCAGCAGCTCCAGCGATTTTTCGATGTCCGACACGATGTTCTGGGTTTCCGCGCGCATGGGGTGTCCTTGCAATTTAAGCTCAGGCCTGGGTGATAAACCACCCGTGCGCCGCGGGCAAGCCGCCAGACCCGGCCCCGCCGCTGCCGGGGCCGCAGAAAGATCAGTTAAAATGCCGGGTACTTTCCACCCGCGAAATACGCGGCATTAAGGTCGTATGTCTATTCCTTACTCCAGGCGCGGCCGCATGCGTAGGCCGCTACTGGAATTGAGGGCCAAGGAACGATGCCAAGCGGATATCTTGTCCAGCTCGGAGACGGATCGCTGGATCACGGCGATACGATTACGTCGACCTATGCCTCCTTCACCACGGATACCAATCTCGGCGCCGGCAGCTGGAGCTGGACTGGTGAACATGATGATGACGACTACACCAATGAGATCGAAACCGGCGTCTATTACCTGGCTACCAACGGTAATGTCTATTTCGTCCCTGTTTTGGGGCCGGTGGATACGCTAACTTCGGCAACTACCGACAACCCTCCGGCCTATACTGACACCGACGGCACCATCGAAGGCACCGCGTCCGGCGAACTGATCGACAGCAGCTACAGCGATGCCGACGGCGACCAGATTGACAACGGCAACGGCGGCGGCGCATCGGGCAATCAGGATACGGTCGAGGCCGGTGACGGTGATGACACGGTGGATGCAGGCGCAGACGACGACCTGATCCTGGGCGGCGAAGGCGGCGATGAACTGCACGGCGGTGCGGGCGCCGATACCATCTATGGCGACAGCAGCACCGAGGCCGGGCTAAGCACCTCGCAGCAAAGCATCGAGGACAGCAATGTCACTGATACCTCCAGCGGCTTCACCGTCACGGCCAGGGATGTATCCGGAAGCACCAGCGCCGCGAATATCGACTATTATGACGGCGGTTTCGGAGTCGCAGGCGCAATCTCGGATTCCGACAGCGGTGTCGATGCACAGATAGGCTATGACAAGGCCTCCGGCGTCTCCGAAGAGCTGGTTGTCGACTTTGATCAGGCAACCACCGACGCCAGCTTCTCGTTCAAGCATCTTTTTACAGACTTGGCCGGGGAAGAGGGCCACTGGGCGATTTACAAGGATGGCGCTCTGGTTGCCCAGGGGGATTTTACCGAAGATGTTGCCGGAACCGGAACCGGCACGGTCGACATCAACGGTTATGGCGAATTCGATCAGCTGGTGCTGTCGGCCAACTTGCAAACGGATGGCTCTGACGGCTCCGATTACTCGGTCTCGAACATCACCTTCGAGGTGCCGCCGGAAGACCCCGTTGACGGCAATGACAGCATCTCAGGCGGCGACGGTGCCGACCTCATATATGGCCAGGGCGGCGACGACACGCTGACCGGGGGCAGCGGTGCCGACACACTGGAAGGCGGCACCGGCGACGACAGTCTGAATGTAGGCGAAGGCGATGCCGCCACCGGCGGCGACGGCGACGACTATTTCACCATTGTTGATACCGGCGACAGCGGCAGCAACAATGTCACCATCACCGGGGGAGATGACGGCGAGACCGGCGGCGACACGCTATACTTCAACGGTCAGTTGGTACCCGGCTCAGTGGTCATCACCGACAACACCGGCGGCAGCCTCACTGGTACTGCCACGCTGCTCGATGGCAGCATTGTCAGCTTCTCCGGCATCGAAAACATCATCTGCTTCACCGCGGGCACAAGGATCGCCACCACTGCCGGGCTGCGCGCCATCGAAACGCTGCGCCCCGGCGATCTGGTGGTCACCCGCGACAACGGGCTGCAGCCAGTGCGCTGGATCAGCCAGTCCACAGTTCCGGCCAAAGGCAGCCTGGCCCCGGTGCGCATCCCCGCGGGCCTGTTCGGCGCTGAGCGCGACCTGCTGGTCTCCCCCCAGCACCGGATGCTTTATACCGGCGCAAGCGCCGCTCTATTGTCCGGTGACAGCGAGGTGCTGGTCTCAGCCCTGCATCTGGTCAACGGCACCTCGATCCGCCAGCAGAGCGGGGGCATGGCCACCTATGTGCATGTCCTGTTTGACCGGCATGAGATCATTTATGCCGAGGGCGCCCCTTCCGAGAGCTTCCACCCCGGTGCCCAGGCGGTCTCAGCCCTGGACGCGCCGGTTCGCGAAGAATTGTTCCGGATCATGCCCGACCTGCGCTGGTGCACCGGCACCTACGGCGACACGGCGCGCCAATGCATGGCGCGCCACGAGGCCGTGTTTCTCGCTCAGTAAAGCCCGCCGGAACTGATGGTGCCAAAGGTTGCCTTGGGCCCCAGAACCGCGGTTCCGCCGCTGGACGTAACCACCTTGCGGCCCGATTCCTGCACCTCTTCGACCAGCGGCAGGTTCGAGCCCATGGCAAAGCCGCCGTCATAGGTCAGGCCGAAGATCGGCTCAAAGCCGTCGCGGAAATACTCTGCCACCACATAAGCCCCCGAGGCCTCATCCGGCAGCCGTGCGCCGGTGTAGCGGTCGATCTTGATGAAATGACCGCCTTCCGGCACGTCGAACGGGCCGCCGCCGAACTTCTCGGTCGCCTTGGTCATGAACTGCTGGAACACCGGACCGCACATGGTGCCGCCATAGGCGCCCCGCCCCATCGGCCGCGGCTGGTCAAAGCCCATGTAGCAGCCCGCCACGATGTTGGAGGTGAAGCCCACGAACCAGACATCGCGGGAATCATTGGTGGTGCCGGTCTTGCCCGCGGCGGGCACCGGCAGGTTTATCACGCTGGAGGCAGTGCCCCGGTCAACCACGCCCTTCATCATCGACGTCAGCTGATAGGCGGTGATCGCATCCATCACCTGCTCGCGGTCGGTCACAATCCGCGGCGCCTGGCCGGGGATCAGGTTGGGGTCCGCACAGTCCACACAGTCGCGGTCGTCATGGCGGTAGATGGTACTGCCGAAACGGTCCTGCACCCGGTCCACCAGCGTCGGCTGCACCCGTTCGCCGCCGTTGGCAAACATCGCATAGGCCGCCACCATTTTATACAGCGTGGTCTCCTCTGCCCCCAGCGAGTTGGCCAGGAAAGCACCCATGTTGTCATAGACGCCGAACCGCTCGGCATAACCCGCAACCACCGGCATCCCGACCTCCTGGGCCAGGCGGATGGTCATCAGGTTCCGGCTCATCTCAATACCGGTGCGCAGCGGCGTCGGCCCGTAGAACTTGTTGGTCGAGTTCTTCGGCCGCCACAGGCCCTGCGGCGTGTTGATCTCGATCGGGGCGTCAATCACGATGGTTGCCGGGCTGTAGCCGCTGTCCAGCGCCGCCGCATAGACAAAAGGTTTGAAGCTGGAGCCCGGCTGCCGCAGCGCCTGAGTGGCGCGGTTGAACACCGAATGCTGGTAGGAGAACCCGCCCTGCATCGCCAGAACCCGGCCCGAGTTCACGTCCATCGCCACAAAGCCGCCCTGCACTTCCGGCACCTGCCGCAGCGACCAATGGCTGAATTCTCCGTTTTTCTCCTCGGCCCGCACCAGCACCACGTCGCCGCGGCTGACGTTGTCCCTGAAGCTGCCCTTCATCCACTTGATGTCAGAGCGCGGCACGGTTCCGGTGCCCTCGGCGCCTTCCACACCCACGGTCAGCGATTTGTCACCTACTTCAAGCGCAACGGCCGGATACCATTTGCCGCCCAGATCGATATCCCGGGACACCTCTGCATTGGCCAGCGCCTCGCGCCAGGCCGCCTCATCCGCCAGTTGCGTCTCTTCCAGCGTCACGCCGGTGCCGCGCCAGATGCCGCGGGAGCGGTCGTATTTCTGCAATCCCGAGCGCATCGCCAGCGCCGCTTCCGCCTGCATCTCGTGGTCGATGGTCGCGCGCACGGTAAAGCCGCCGGTAAAGAACTCGCCTTCGCCGAAATCCTGTGTCAGCTGGCGGCGGATTTCGTCGGTGAAGTAGTCCCGCGGCGGCAGCGCGGTGCGGAATCCTTCGAAATCGCCGTTCTGCACCGAGCGCAGCGGCTGCGCCACTTCGACCTCATAGACGTCTTCCGAGATATAGCCGT
>JBFOLS010000565.1:0-12704 GCA_040830225.1 Leisingera sp. | reverse complement strand
CCCGATGATGTTCGGCGTCAGCCTGGACTTCATCAACGGCGGCTATTCAATCGACAGCCCCACGGCCCTGTGGTGGAAGCAGCTGGCCACTGCCGTGGTCTTCGGCCTCGGAATCGCTACAGTCCTGACGCTGGTGCTGACACCTTCGCTGCTGGCAGTCCGGGTCTGGTTCTCCACCTACATGCATGCCCTGGGACGGGCGCTGTCGAGGATCACCCGCGGCCGCTCCAGCCGCATCGCCCAGGACAGCCGCCTGTTCAGAAAGGCCCGCAAACTGCCCTCCACCGAAATCCAATGGGTTGAGGACAAAGGCACCGGGCCTGCCCAATCATCTCCGGAGGAGGACGAACCGGAACCGCCGCTGCCCAAAGGGCGCCTGCGTGCCGCGGAATAAGCGCAACAACACAAAAGCCCCGCTGCCGCGGGGCTTTTCTTCTTTGCGTAACAGCCGGTTTGGCTGGATCCCGGATCAGTCGGTAAAAGTGTATTCGCCCAGATCGCACAAATCGAGACCGTAGTCCTCGGCTTCGGAACCGTCCGAGAAGCTTCCGCGGATGTCGTAGACACAGGTGGTCGCGCCATCGGCAATCAGTACGCCGATCTCATATCCTGGTGCCAGGTAGCCGCCCTCAATCAGGTTTTCTTCCCAATTGTCGGAAGACGCGGCAGATACATTGAACTCGACCAGGTCAGCACTGCTGTCGTTGACCAGCAAAAAGTCCAGGTCCTCTGCAAAGGCAGGTGCCTGGAAAGCCAGCAGAGCGGCAGCGGCGGTGGGCAGGAATTTCTTCATCAATTCGTCCTTCTAAGCCGGGCCAGGCGGCGCCATGCCCCTGGTTTCACGATACGTGCACTCTAAATACCGCTCTTCACCGGTCAATGGGGAAACCGAAAGGCGCCTTCCCCAGCCTTGCTTCCCCCGCCCCGCTGCACCGCTTCCAGGCACGCAGATCTTGAATCTCCAGGGTGGCCGCCACATGGGCAATTGTCCTGCCCGCATCGCTCGCTCCGCTTTCAGCAATCGCCGGGAAGGCAGACAGGGACTGATCTTCCAGCCCCCCCCTTCTCAGTCCAAGAATAGGTGCCTGACCATTTACGATTCTGCTGGCACCAAACAGATTCCAGCAACAGCAAAACCGGCGCAAAATTCACAAGCTGATAAAAGTTTAGCTTTTGGGCCCTGAATTGCGAATGGTGCATTTCACACCAACCTTCACGAAAACAGATGTCAAGACATAAGATATTGACTTTAAAATGAAAAACAATCCATCACCTCAACCAGTAAGAAAAATAACATATGCCATAAATACAAATTAACAACGGGAAGCGACACCTATTGCAATCATCTGCCGCATATTGACTGGATAACAATTCCCCCTCTCCAATTACGCAAACACCTTCAACTTCCAAATTCATGATGTGTTATTATTTACATGCAAAGGAACGTCAGGAGCTAAACAGGTTCCCGCTCCGCGTGTTCTCTTTGGTTTGGAAAATGAAAATGTCACTACGTTCGCAAATCCTTGCGCTGATCGCGATTCCAGTCATCGCATTGGCCGGCATCGGCGGGTTCAAGGCCTACGCCGATTGGAGCCGCTTCGCGGCGGCTCAGGTCACTCAGGCCGAAACCCGTGAGTCCGTCGCCCTCATGAAGGTTGTCCACTACCTTCAGGTCGAGCGCGGATTGTCCGCAGTCTACCTCTCATCCGGCGGCGCAACCGGCACGTCGGATCTCGAAAGCACCCGGGCTAAGGTGGATCAGGCGATGGAAAACGTGCCGGTCACTGCGGCTGGCTCGCTGAAACATCTTAAAAACCTAGCAAAACTGCGCAGCTCCGTCACTTCACTAGATCTCAAGCCTGCCCAGATGGGGGGCCGCTTTTCCGATGCAATTGCCAATATCCTGCAGGACGTCAGCACCCAGCTGCTGCACCAGAAGAACGCCGAACTGGCGCAACTCAGTTCCGGACTTGTCAGCCTGGCCTACGCCAAAGAAGCCGCAGGCCAGCAGCGTGCCGCCGGCGCAGCAGGCTTCAGCAACAGCAGCTTCAATCTGAACATATACCGCTGGTTCACCCGCACCGGCGCCGTCGAAAAGCAGCTCCTCGATATCGCCGGGCTTTCCCTTGACCAGATGCTGCCGGAGCTGAACATCCGCCAGGGCCTGGAGCCCACCGGCCTGCCCGGGATCCGCACCCAGGTACTGGAATCCGGTCCAGGCACCCCGGCACCCTCCTATACCTCCGGCGACTGGTTTGACCGTGCGACACGCTGGGTCAACTCGCTTCATAGTGTTGAAAACACTGTCGCTGATGCGATGATCGCAAGCGCGATGGAAGAAGCCTCTAATGCCCGGCAGGCGCTGATCATCTCGCTGACTGCGGTCGCTTTGGCGCTGATTGGCAGCGCAGTCATTGGCCTGCGGCTGATCACCGCCTTCACCAAACAATTCAGTGCCCTGCAGACGGATCTGGACAAACTGGCGCGCAAGGAATTCGACTTTGAGCCGGCCTATCTGGAGGCCGAAACCGAAGTCGGCAAACTGAGCCGCGCGATGGAGAAAACCCGTGCCGCCCTGGCCGAATCCGAGGACAAGCTCGCCTCTGTCGAGGCCGGCCGCATCGCCGACCGCGGCGCAGTGGTGGGCAAGCTGGATGAGCACCTGGCGCGTCTCTCGGGCCGTGATCTGGAGTGCACCATCGACGAGGCCTTCCCAGAGGAATACGAGGAATTGCGCCGGAGCTTCAACAGCACCGTAGCCACCCTCAAGGAGACCATCGAACAGGTGATCGCCGCCACCGGCAGCATCCACAACGGGGCTACAGAGATCAGCACAGCCTCGGACGACTTGTCCAACCGCACCGAAAGCCAGGCAGCGACCCTGGAGGAAACCGCCGCGGCGCTGGAAGAGCTGACCGCTTCGGTCAAATCCTCGGCTGAAGGAGCACGCAGTGTGGAGGTCACCATGGCAGAGGCCCGTCAGGAGGCCGAAACCAGCGGCGAAATCGTGCGCAGGGCCGTGGCGGCGATGACCGAGATCGAAAGTTCCTCAAACAAGATCTCGCAGATCATCTCGGTGATCGACGACATCGCCTTCCAGACCAACCTGCTGGCCTTGAACGCCGGGGTTGAAGCCGCCCGCGCAGGCGAAGCAGGCAAGGGGTTTGCGGTGGTGGCCAGCGAAGTGCGCGCCCTGGCACAGCGTTCCGCCGATGCGGCTACCGAAATCAAGACCCTGATCGGCGACAGTTCCAAACAGGTGAGCCAAGGCGTTGAACTCGTCGGCGAAACCGGCGAGGCGCTGACCAGCATCGTTGGCCGCGTCAACAACATCTCCGAACTGGTGTCCAACATCGCCGAAGGCGCTGCCGAGCAGTCCACCGGCCTGTCGGAGATCAACACCGGGGTCAGCCAGTTGGATCAGGTCACCCAGCAGAACGCCGCCATGGTCGAAGAAGCCACCGCGGCCGGCCACATGCTGCACACCGACGCCAGCACGCTGGCTGAGTTGATGGCGGAGTTCAAAATTGCCGGGGTTGCTGTCTCTGCGTCCTCAAAGACGCCGGCTACGGCAGCGCCCGGCCCCGAGGATGCCCCCAGCGCACATGGCAGCGATCTGGACTTCGGCTCTGCGGTTCCGATGCCAGCCAAGGCAGCCAACGTAAAATGGGAAGATTTCTAGGCCCAAGGCAGCGACCCGAAATCAGAAAAGGCCGGTCCCGCGACCGGCCTTTCTTTTCTCCTGGGCCAGCGCTGTCAGGCCGCATCCTGATCCGCTTGCTGGCGCTGCCACAGCCGGGCATAGCGGCCCTCCAGTGCCAGCAGTTCCTCATGGGTGCCGGTCTCTGCAATCTCGCCCTGCTCAAGCACCACAATCCGGTCGGCTTCGGCGATGGTCGACAGCCGGTGCGCAATGGTGATCACCGTGCGCCCCTGCCCGGCCCGCGCCAGCGCCTCCTTGATCTCCTGCTCAGTGTCGGTGTCCAGCGCCGAAGTTGCTTCGTCCAGCAACAGGACCGGCGGGTTCTTCAGCAGCGTCCGGGCAATCCCGACCCTCTGCTTCTCGCCGCCTGACAGCTTCAGGCCGCGTTCGCCAACCTGGGTGTCGTATCCCTCGGGCAGGCCGGCAATGAAGTCGTGGATCTGCGCGTCCCGCGCCGCTTGCTCCACGTCTTCCTGGGTGGCCCCGTCGCGTCCATAGGCAATGTTGTAGCGGATGGTGTCGTTGAACAGCACCGTGTCCTGCGGCACGACGCCAATTGCCTGATGCAGGCTTTGCTGGGTGACCTCGCGCACGTCCTGCCCGTCGATCTTCAGCGCGCCGCCGGTCACGTCATAAAAGCGGAACAGCAGCCGGCCGATGGTCGACTTGCCCGAGCCGGTTGATCCAACAATCGCAACAGTCTGTCCCGGCTCTGCCTCCAGTGACACGCCTTTCAGGATCTCCCGTCCCGGTTCATAGGCAAACCGCACATTTTCCAGGGAAATCCGCCCGCCGTTGACCTGCAGCCCGCCGGCTCCCTGCCGGTCGCTCACGTCGGCAGGCTGCTCCAACAGGTCGAACATCTCGCCCATATCCACCAGGCTCTGGCGGATCTCGCGGTAGACAGTTCCAAGGAAGTTCAGCGGCACGGTAATCTGGATCATATACGCGTTGACCATCACGAAATCTCCGACAGTCAGCGCCCCCTTTTCGACCCCGATGGCCGCCATAACCATCACCCCGATCAGACCCGCAGTAATGATCACGCTTTGCCCAAAGTTCAGCGCCGCCAGCGAATAGGCAGTCTTCAGGGCAGCCTGCGCATAGCCGCGCATCGCCCCGTCATAGCGCGCCGCCTCGCGCTCCTCAGCGACGAAATACTTCACCGTCTCGAAATTCAGCAGGCTGTCTATGGCCTTCTGATTGGCGTCGGTGTCCTGCTTGTTCATCTCCCGCCGCAGCTTCACCCGCCATTCGGTGACCGCAAAGGTGAACCAGACATAGAGCCCGATGGTGACAGCCACGACGACGAGATACCAGGCGTCAAACAGAACCGTCAGGATCACCGCCACCAGTGTCAGCTCCAGGATCAGCGGACCGATGGAAAACAGCATGAAGCGCAGCAGGAACTCGACGCCTTTCACCCCGCGCTCGATGATCCGGCTGAGGCCGCCTGTCTTGCGGGTGATGTGATAGCGCATGGAAAGGCGGTGGATATGGGTAAAAGTCTCCAGCGCCAGCCGCCTGAGCGCCCGCTGCCCCACCGGTGCAAAAACCGCATCGCGCAGTTGCTGGAACCCTGTGGTCAGGATCCGCGACACGCCATAGGCCACCGTCAGTCCCACCGCGCCCAGGGCCAGAGGCGGAACGCCTTCTCCCGCCAGGCTGTCGACCGCGCCCTTGTAGAACATCGGCGTGTAGACCGCGATCAGTTTGGCCAGAACCAGCACCGCCAGCGCCAGCACCACCCGGGTTTTCACCGCGCGGTTGCCTTCGGGCCAAAGATACGGCCCCACCTTGCGCAAAGTGCGCAGGCCCGAGCGGCGTTCTTCTTCGGCAATGTTGGATTGCTGCGGCGCTGCGGCCTGATCGGTCTGGGTCATGGTGTTTCCTGGCTAGACCACTAGAAATATTGCCCCAATCACGAATTTGCGAGGGGTTGGCAGAAAAAAACGCGCCCCGGGGGCGCGTTTTCCGTGGGTCACTCAGGGATGGTAAAGACTTGCCCCGGATAGATCAGGTCCGGATCGCGGATCGCGCCGCGGTTGGCCTCGAACACACGCACATAAAGGAAGCCGCTGCCGTATTTCTCTTGCGAGATCGCCCAAAGCGTATCGCCTTTCTGCACCGTCACCGCCCGCACCAGCGGCGCCGGCTGGCCGGGGCTCTCATCGCCATTCGGTTTTGGCAGCGCTTCGGGCGCTTCGCGCTTGAACGGGGTCTCAAGGCGGCTGACCACCGCGCCGCTGATCAGCTCGATCTCATCCAGGCGCAGGGTGTAGATACCCGGTTCAACACCCTCCAGCCGGCCGTTCCAGCGGCCATCGCCGGCGGTGTCCAGCTCGGCCACGGGCACATTGTCTACATAGACGCGCACCTTCGATTCCGGCCGCGCGCGGCCGGCCAGCTCAACTCCGCCGGTGCCGTTGTAGCTGATCGAATCCAGCGCCACCTCCGCACTCAGTTCCGGGTCAGCGGGGATCGCGGGCTGCACCACTTCGATCCCGTCCTCATCGGCGCGCAGCACGGCCACTGCCTGACCCTGGGGCTGCGGCGCCTCGGGCTCTCCGGCCAAAACCGGATCGGCAGGTGCAGGCACGGGTTCCGCGGGCTCTTCCGCTTCACCGGCCGTTTCCGCCGCTTGACCTTCAGCTGCTACGGCTTGTGCCCCATTGTCCTGACTTGCGGACGGGTCAGCATCTGAAGCCGGATCAGCCGCAAGCTGATCTGCCTCCGTGCCCTGATCAGGCTCTGGCGCAAGGGCCGCAACTTCTTCCTCCGCCGGCGCAGGCTCCGGATCTGCGGCAACTTCCGCCGTGCCGGCAGGCTCTTCCTGCGGAGCCTCAGCAACCGGGCTGACCGGTGCCAGAATAAAGGAGGCCCCCGACGTGCTTTGCTGCCCGTCATGCTCAGCCAGCAACGAGACCACGCGCGCGTCGGCGCTGGGTACGATGGTGGTCAGCGAGACGAACTCCCCGCCCGCAGGCACTTCGACCTGCTCCAAAACTTCACCGTCCAGCAGCACCGAGATCCTGACGCCTTCCTGCGCACGGCCCGCGATCACCGCAGCGCCTTCGCTGTCCACACGCACCAGATCCAGCTCCGGCGCCTCAAGGACGAAAATATCTTCCTTGGTTTCCGTTTGCTGTGCTGCCGGTTCAGGGTCCGCCGCCGTTTCAGCTGCCGGTTCGGCCAGAGCAATCTGTTCCCCGGCTTCACTGCTGCCAGAGGCCTCTGCCTCGACAGTTTCCGTTTCTTCAGTGGTGGTTACAGATGCTTCCTCAACATCTTCCTCTGCCGGAGCAGCCGTGTCTTCAGAATCTGCCGCAACCTGCTCTTCCGAAATCCCCGGCTCAGCCGAGGGTGCCTCTGCTGCAGCCGTTTCTTCGCCCGGCTCTGCAGCAGCGCCTTCTTCGGCTGCCGGCTCCTCAGCGGAAGCTTCCGCCGTTTCTTCTGCCGGTTCAACGGTTTCCACAGCTGTGTCAGTCCCGGCAGCCTGGCTTCCGGCTTCACCGGATTGGATCAGACCGTTGTTCTGCAGCGGCTGACCGGACTCATCCCCTTCGCCGGTAAACTCACTGCTGCCGTTTGCTGCGGTCTGACTGCCGTTCTGGCCGCCGTCCGCGCCGCTTTCCTCCTGCTGCTGCGAGCCGAACACCCCCAGCTGGAACAGCACCACGCCGCCCAGCACCACAGCTGTTCCGGCAATACCGCCAAGTGTGAGGGCCCCCAGACCCCCGCTTCCAGATGCTTCCGCCATTTCGATCCCTTCGAGATTTGCGGAATGTGGCCTTCCGCTTAGTTGAGCAAACCTAGCAATCCCGCTATCACGGGTCAAAACACCAATTGCGTTTCACCTTGAAATTCCACGGAAAGGCTGGCCGATGAGCATCAAATCCGTCTGCGTCTACTGCGGCTCCCGCGCCGGGGCGCTGCCTGCATATACCGAGGCGGCCCGGGAGCTGGGCAAGGCGCTCGCCGGTAACGGGATGCGGCTGGTTTACGGCGCCGGCGATGTCGGGCTGATGGGCGAGGTGGCCCGCGCCGCGCAAGCAGCCGGAGCCGAGACCTTTGGCGTGATCCCCGGCCACCTGGAGCGGCGCGAGGTCGGCAAATCCGATCTCACAACCTATGTGGTCACCGAGACCATGCATGAGCGCAAGAAGGTGATGCTTTGGAACGCCGACGCTGTGGTGGTGCTGCCCGGCGGCGCCGGATCGCTGGACGAGCTGTTCGAGGCCCTCACCTGGCGGCAGCTGGGCCTGCACGACAAGCCGATCGTAATCCTGAATACAGCCGGCTACTGGGATAAGCTGCGTGATCTGCTGGACCATGTCGTGGATCAGGGCTTTGCCGGTCAGGCAACCGCCGATTACCTGATCTGGGCCGACACGCCGGTGGCCGCTATCGCCGCCCTGCGAGACGCCCGTTCCTGACGCAGCGCCGAGAAGGAAAACACCGCCACCGCGCTCCAGATCAAGGCAAAAGCGATCCCGTGCCACTGGGTAAAGGGCTCGGCAAAGACCAGCACTGCGACCAGGAACTGCAGCGTCGGGTTCAGGTATTGCAGCACTCCCACAGTGCCCAGCTTGACCCGGCGGGCGGCGTAGGCAAACAGGATCAGCGGCAGCCCGGTCAGGATGCCGGAGAACATCAGCATCGCCGCGTTGGTTGCACCTCCCAGAAAACCTGCGCCGCCGGTCCACCAGATAATCGCCAGCGCCACCGGCAGGATCAGCGCCACCTCTGCGGTCACGGAGACGACCGGGCCAAGCGGCAATTGTTTCTTAACAACTCCGTAAAGGGCAAAGCTCAAGCTCAGCACAAGCGGGATCCACGGCGCTGCCCCCAATCCGAAGGAAAGAACCGCCACTGCCAACCCTGCAAGGGCTACCGCCACCCCCTGTATCCCTGACAGACGCTCGCCAAAGGCCAGCCGCCCTAGCAGCACACTCAGCAGCGGAAAGATATAATAGCCGAGACTTGCCTCGGTGGCGTACCCAAGCTGCACTGCGGTGATGAAGATGAACCAGTTCAGCGAAATCATGGCCGAAGCAAACATCAGCAGCAGCGCACCGCGGCGGGTTGCCAGCGCCGCCCCCAGCGCCCCGATGCGGCGCTGAAACAAAAGAACAACAGAGAAGAACACAAAGGACCATAAGGCCCGGTGCGACAGCACCTGCTCAGGCGGCACATGCGACAGTGCCTTGTAATAGATCCCCGACAGCCCCCAAACCACGCAGGCCGCGATCATTGCCAGGATGCCTTTGGCCGACTCACTCATGGACTACCCTCCCCGGCAACGCATGAGCGCCGCGCGGGCCGGTTGCAAGTCTCAATCACACTTGCCGAAATGAAACGGCACGTTAGTCCCCGGCCTGCTCAACCGCCGAAGCAAGGCGCAAGACCTGGTCATGCACGGCATCCAGGTCCCCGGCGGCCAGTGCCTGAAAATGCGCCCGGTCCACTTCGCCGACCTTCTCCATCACGCGTTCCGCCAGCGCCTGTCCGGCTTCCGACATCCGGACAATCCGGCTGCGCCCGTCCTGCGGGTTCGGCACCCGTTCCACCGCGCCGCGCCGCTCCAGTTCAATCAGCACCTTGGTCATACCGCCCGAAGTCAGCAAAGCTGACCGGTACAGCTCTGTCGGCGTCATCTGCCGCGGCGGCTCGGACGCCCTCAGCGTCACCAGCACCTCAAAGGCGGCAGGCGTCAGGTTGAATTCCGCCAGCACCCGGTCAGTGCGGGCACGGACCAGTTCGCCGATCCGGATCAGCGCAATTGCCATGCGCGATTGCGCGCAGGCCGCCCCTGGCCAATGCGCGCCGATCCGGTCCAGCAGGTCTTGTACAGGATATGCGTCAGTCATGGGCCCTCCTCCTGCCACCGTAAATTTATCTTTCCAGAAAGGCAATTCAACGATATATCTTTCCAGAAAGATAAAAGGAGCTGCCATGACCGACCTCGCCAATGCCCTGATCGACACCCTGCCCAAGGCCGAACTGCATCTGCACATCGAGGGCACCCTTGAACCTGAGATGATGCTGGCGCTTGCCAGGCGCAACAAGATCCAGTTGCCTTACAAGGATGTCGAGGAAATCCGGAAAGCTTATGAATTCAACTGCCTGCAGGATTTTCTTGACCTATACTACCAAGGTATGTCGGTGCTGCTGACCGAACAGGACTTCTACGACCTCACCTGGGCCTACCTGCTTCGGGTCCAGGCCGACGGCCTTACACATGTCGAGATGTTCTTTGACCCGCAGGCGCATACCAGCCGCGGCGTCGCCTTTGAAACCGTGCTCGGCGGCATCACGTCCGCGCTGGAAGATGCCCGCAAGGAGATGGGCATCACCTCCAAACTGATCATGTGCTTCCTGCGCCATCTGCCCGAGGAAGAAGCCTTTGACGCCCTCACCTGCGCCTGCAAGCACAAGGAACACATCTTTGGCGTTGGCCTCGACAGCACCGAACAGGGCCACCCGCCGGCCAAATTCGCCCGCGTGTTCGAAGCAGCCCGAGACGAAGGCTTCACCCCAGTGGCCCATGTTGGCGAAGAAGGCACCGCTGAAAACGTTCGCGAGGCACTGGATATCCTGAAGATCGACCGGGTCGCCCACGGCAATCACGCGCTGGACGATCCCGCCGTGACCCGCCGCCTGGCGGAGCAGCAGACTCCGCTCACCATGTGCCCGATCTCCAACTGGCGGCTGAAGGGTATACCCTCCCTCTCTGCCAGCCCGGTGAAAAAGGCCTTGGACGCGGGCCTTCTGGTCACCGTGAACTCCGACGATCCCTCATACTTCGGCGGCTACCTGAACGACAACTACCGCGCCGTGCACCAGCATCTGGATCTGAGCGAACAGGAGATCGTGACGCTGGCCAGGAATTCCTTTACCGGCTCTTTCCTGCCTGATGCCGAGAAACAGGCCCAGCTCGACAAGATCGACGCCCAATGCGAGACTTTGAAAAGCAGCCTCTGAAACGCAGAACGCCCGGCCAAACGGCCGGGCGTTTCAAGTTCCATGGTCGCAGGAATTACATGCGCGAGGCGACGTTTTCCCAGTTGACCAGGTTGTCCAGGAAGTTGGTCAGATACGCAGGGCGCTTGTTGCGGAAGTCGATGTAGTAGGAGTGCTCCCACACGTCGCAGCCCAGCAGCGCGGTCTGGCCGAAGCACAGCGGGTTGACGCCGTTTTCGGTCTTGGTAACGGCCAGCGAACCGTCTGCATTCTTGACCAGCCACGCCCAGCCGGAGCCGAACTGGCCGGCGCCTGCGGCGGAGAACTGCGACTTGAACTCGTCAACCGAGCCGAAGGATTCCACCAGAGCCTTTTCCAGCTCGCCCGGCATCGCGCTTTCGCCCGGGCCCATCATTTCCCAGAACTGGTTGTGGTTCCAAAGCTGCGAGATGTTGTTGAAGATGCCGTTCTGCGCAACCGCGCTGGCGTCATAGGTGCCGGTGATGATCTCTTCCAGCGACTTGCCTTCCCACTCGGTGCCGGCAATCAGCTTGTTGCCGTTGTCGACATACGCCTTGTGGTGCAGGTCGTGGTGGTATTCCAGGGTTTCCGCCGACATGCCTTTGGCAGCCAGAGCGTCATGTGCATAAGGAAGATCGGGAAGTTCAAAAGCCATTGGGGCCCCCTGTGAAATAAGTTTGCGTTCCTGCGCAGATACATGCTGTGCGCGCGCTATCAGGTCAAGAGCCTAGGCGCCCAAACAGTGCAAGGCTTATGTGCATTTTTGATGCATGCGCAAAAGCCCCGCGCAGGTTGCCAGAGACGCGCCTTGGCCACAGCCATCAGAAATGGCCCGAATCTTGCTCCGTAAAACATCTGCGAACCTGCCCAGACCTAGCCGGACTTTGTCAGTTTGCAGCTCATATCGCCGCCAATCCTGGCTCGGTATCCTGCTGAAACGCTCGCCCGCATCTTGCCAGTCAGCGCCTCCGGATCGAAGTTGACCCTGTAACCAACCGGCGTTGGGTAATCCAAGTTTGTGGGCAGGCTCGAACGCCACTTGAACCTGACCCGGCCATTCGAGAGCTGCTTGACGCCGGTTTCCGCCACCCCTTCCGCAGAGGATTCCACCATGTAATTCTTCACTTGCACCGTCTCCCAACCGTCTGAGAATTCGAAGAGAGACTCGTCCGGAATCCAGCCGCCGCCGCCCTCGGACACAGGTTTCCCGCCACCGTAAGGTTCAATCTTACAAAGATAGGTGGAAGCTGGCGGGGCTTCGGCACTCGCCAATCCTGCAGCAGAGACGCCCGCGAGAACAGCGGCGCAGAGAATTTTCTTATTCACTTTCTTTAGGTCCTTCAATTTCCGGCCTTCGCCCGCGCATGCGCCCGGACAAAATACATCATCCCTGCCGCACCTTGCACTTCCCGCGCCCACGGGGCTGATTCGAGACGGCGCCGATGACTCCCCGGATCGACAAGGTGTTTTGCTTGGTATTGAAAACACCGGTATACTGCGCATCGAGCCTCGTCCTGGCATTGCTGACAGGGATATGATCGACCCGCCAGTACAGATTGAAGGAAAACTCGTTGCGCTTCTCTACCCTTGCTTCAAGAGGTTCCCCAACATATTCGTGAATATAGCCGTCATAGACTTTTGCCGTCTCCAGTTTTTCATCCCACATGACAAGCACGCGCGGCGCAATCCAGCCATTGTTGGTGAAAACCTTGATGTCACAGTCGTAAACGGTTTCCGCCGCCGCGGGCTGAACACCAAATCCGGCCAGAGCGACGGCAACAGCCAATTGAATTCGCTTCATTTAAATAATTCCATAGATTTCGTTCAACGTATTGATGTATTGAGCGGGCTTTAAGCGCAAGTGCATATCAGTCCCGGCCCAAGCTCCGGAAACCGGTTTGCTCCCGGCCGCCCTCAATCTGTGCCAGATGCGACAACGCGCGTTCAGTTTCACAGTTCCCCGAGCCGCGCGGCAGTAAGTTCCCGTCCCCGGTCCGCACAGACTGAATGCTCATCT